>CAZEZQ010000262.1:0-7239 GCA_964516245.1 uncultured bacterium
GCTCACCGGCCAGGGCGCCGCCCAGGCCAAAAACATGACGGTCGAAAAAATCGAAAAAGATATCGCCAATATGATGCAGCGCCAACTGGTGTTTGAACGCCGGGCGCAAGAAGAAAAAAATCAACAAGCGGCGCAATTGGCCAAAGAAATCAAAGAACTTTCTGAAAACCTAAAAAAGAGCACCCTCGAAAAACGCGAAGCCCTGGCCCAAATGTCTTCGCTCGAAAACAAATGGCAAGAACGCAAAGACCAGTTGGAAAGCGGCACACCCAACCTCAAAGATTCCATGTCGCAATCCAAAACCAAATTGGCGCAGCAACTCGAGCAGGCCATGAAAGAAGGGAATTTTGCCAAAGCGGCCAAAGCCATGCAAAATATCCAAAAGCAACTGAAAACCGATTCATTGGATGAAGAAACCCGCAAAAAACTCGCCGAAGATATGAAAAACCTGGCTGAAATGATGGGAGGCGAGATGCCCATGTCGTTGGCGTTAAGCAACGCCTCCAAGTTTCTCAGCTCTTCCGATATGGATGCTTCGATGAAAGCGCTTCAATTGGCCGAAATGGATATGAAAGATCTCGAAGATCTGATGGAGCAAATCAAACTGTTGGAAGAAGCCATGGAAGAAATGGACGCTTCCAAATGCAAACTATTAGGCATCTGCCCCAATTGCAAAAGCGGCAAATGCAAAGGCGGCAAATGTGCGGGATTGATGGCAGGCACTAAACCCTGGCAAGCGGGGAACTCACGCAAACAAGGTATGGGTATGGGTGGCCCCGGCATTGGCCGCGGCGGCAAAGCCCAATTTGGCGAGGGCGATGTCGGGTTTGAAAGCCAAAAACTGAGCGGACAGATGAATGAAGGGCCGCTCTTGGGCATTGTAGAAACCGAAGGCCCGGCCAACCGGGGCGAGTCGAACATCGACATCTCCAATGTCATAATGGAAGCGCGCCAAAACGCAGAAGATGCCCTCACCGATGAGCACATCCCGGCATCACGAAGAAACCAGGTGCGCGCGTATTTTGACTCTTTAGAAAACCAGGCCTTGTCAGAAGCGGGGGCTGATGAATAATCTACACTTGTCCAATCATAATGAAAGAGAGAATTGCTCTATGAGTGTGTGGCCGCGTCTATTGTTTATCGGTTTCGTAGGCATAACAATCGCATTCTTGGATTCGTGCAGCATGGGTCCGCCCCCCAATTCATTAACTGTCTATACATCTGTCGACCGGGATTATGCTGAACCCATTTTGCAAGCGTTCGCTGATGCGAATCCAGATATCAATTTCAATCCGGTTTACGATTCAGAATTAACCAAAACCACTGGGTTGTTCAACCGAATCGTGAACGAACGCGAAAATCCACAAGCCGATGTGTTTTGGAACTCAGAAATCATCCGCACGATTCAACTCAAGCGCGAAGGATTGCTTGCCCCCTACTCATCACCCAAAGCAGCCGATATCCCCCCTCAATTTAAAGATGTAGAAGGGTATTGGACAGGGTTCTCTGCCAGAGCCCGGGTAATGGTAATCAATACCAACGATTTCCCCAAAGATGAAACCCCAACCACTCTCCCCAGATTGGGAGACCCGCAATATGCAGGCAAAACCGCGATAGCCGAACCCTTCTTTGGTACCACGGCCACACATATGGCATTGTATTACACCTTACAAGGCAAAAATTGGCTGCAACATCATTTAAACCGTATCAAGAATAACAACGCAAAAATTCTCCCGGGCAATGCCACCGTGCGCGACGAAGTCGCCAATGGCAACCTCTTGTTTGGAATGACCGATACTGATGATGTTAACGGCGCGCTGGATGAAGGCAAACCGGTTCGTATGGCCTATATTGATCATTCCTCCAATGGCGAAAACGAAGGGATATTTGTAATCCCCAATACCGTCGCTTTAATTGCGAATTCACACAATCCCGAAAACGGGAAAAAACTAATCGATTATTTGTTATCAGCCGAAGTCGAAGCCAAGCTGGCGCAAACCCGAGCCAAACAAATTCCTGTACGTAGTGATGTCGAAAGGCCTGAAAATGTGCCGGTACTCAATGAATTAAAACCGGTTGACGTTTCTTACGAAGATATAGCCGACAACATGGAAGAATGCCAAAATATACTGCGGACTCTAATAAAATAATAAAGAGGTTTCGTTTGATCGGCAAAAGCCGGTTTATATTTTTACTCGTTTTTTCATCACCATTCATTGTCTATATCGGCGGAATCGATTGGGGGTCCGCCGTTTCGCTTTCTTTTCTCGCCGACCGATTCGACAAGCCAATGTGGATTCGATTTTTCACAAGCATTGGGCTTGGGCTGCTTTCAGCCGTTTTTGCAATTGTATGGGGGGTGTTGGTTTATGCGGGTTACCTCTGCTTGACTCAACGATTGCGGCCGGTTTTGAAAATCCTGGCCCTTCTCCCCTTATCCTATCCCGCCTTCGGCGTTGCCACAGCCTGGATCACATCCGCCTCGTGGCAGCAGGCGTTTTCAGGAAAGCGTATTATCGGGGGTGGAGAATCGCTGCTGGCAGATTGGCTCTATAGCCTCCCCGGCGCTGCCTGGGTTTTGTCGATGTGCTGGTGGCCTGTGGTGTTCTTTTTGTTAATGCTGCAAAAGCGGCCAACCCGCAGACAAATAGAAGCGGCGAAACTGCATATCCACAAACGATTGCATTGGCTCCTGATCTTTTGGCGCGCATGGCGCCCAACAATTTTTCTGGGCGGCGCGATTGTTTTTGGGTTGGGGATGACGCAGTTTGAAGTCCCGTCGCTCTTGCAAGTAAATGCCTACGCGCTGGAAATTTATGTCCGTTTTTCAGCCATGCTGGATGAAACCGGAGGTTTGATCCTTTGTCTCCCTTATTTGATCCTTTGCCTTTTCTTCACTTGGATAGGCGCGAAGTGGGGGGGCACTATAACACACTCGTCTCATCAAGAACCCCACCCATTCCATACCTCAACGTTCAGGGCAATCCTATTGATTGCAACAGGCCTGTTGCTTGTGCTTTCGTGCATTTTCCCTCTGCTCATGATGATCGTACACGCTTCCTCCACTAATACATTGCTTCCAAATATTGCTGCCCTGCTGCCCGTCACTCTACGCAGTTTGGGCTATTCTTGCGGTACGGCGCTTCTCATCTTTTTGTTGGCAATGTGGTTTCAATCAAAACGCAGCGTACGGCTTGAAACCATCAGTTTGGCTTATGGCTTCTTTTGCTTTTTTCTCCCGGGCATTCTCATTGGCTCGGCATGGCTGCAATTCCGCTCGTACTGGCCCGGCATGCTGCCAAACGGGCTATCAATCGCCAGTATGGTTTGGGCGTTTGGGTTCCACAACTGGCTGCCAGCCTTGGGCGCGTCTATTCTTCTATGGCGCCATTTCGGCCAACGGCCTAAAGAAGCTTCTAACCTATTGCCCTTGAGCCATCTGCAAAGGTTCTATCTCATTTACTGGCCACACTTTTTCCGCCCATCGCTGCTTGCCGTTTTGCTGGTTTCACTATTCGTTTGGCGCGAGGTAGCCATCCCCGTTCTCATG
Source organism: uncultured bacterium (assembly GCA_964516245.1). Classification (GTDB taxonomy): domain Bacteria; phylum Hinthialibacterota; class Hinthialibacteria; order Hinthialibacterales; family Hinthialibacteraceae; genus CAZEZQ01. The sequence continues at coordinate 3,551 of CAZEZQ010000262.1, forward strand.
CATCCCCCCGGGGGAGATACACTGGCGATGCAATACTTCAACCGGCTGCATTACGGCAGTGAACCCATAACCGCCTCTGTCGGGCTCATGATGCTGCTATCCCCAGCTTTGTTATTGTTTCTATTGATTTTCGTTTTACACTTCTTCCATAAGGAGACCAATCGATGAAATCCTCCCTGCCCGGTATTTCATTGCGCAATTTACATTTCAATCAGAACGGCCATGAGATTTTGAAAAATGTATCTTTTCATGCGCCTCTGGGAGAAATCACCTGTTTGTTTGGTCCCTCTGGAGCAGGAAAAACCACTTGTTTGCGATTGATTGCAGGCCTCGAAACGGCGAAGCAGGGTGAGATTCAATTTGATGGCAGCCCTTCGAACCTCTCAAAAAATTCTACCCAATCCAAACAAATCACGGCCGGTTACTGTTTTCAAGACGATGGCCTATGGCCGGGGCTTCGGGTAGATGAACATTTAAGAATTGCACTGAAAGCCTTCCCAATTTCCAAAGAGGACAGGGAAGAAAAAATTAAGCAGATGCTCGAACGCTTTCATCTCATCCCATTGGCGAAACAGTTTCCCGATCAACTCTCGGGCGGCGAACAAAAACGTTTGGCTTTTGCCCGTGCCATGATCTTGGAGCCGGAAATTTTGTTGCTTGATGAACCCTTGGCCAGCATAGAAGGCATGTTGCGCCAGGAATTCAGTGATTTGATCGATGCAACCAAATCACCAGAGCGGGCTGTGATTTTTGTATCACACCATCTGCAAGAAGCACTGGCGCTCTCTGACCGCTTAGTGATTCTCCATGGTGGAGCCATTCTTCGTGAAGACGCTGCATACGAGGTTTATCACAATCCACAATCTATTCCTGTCGCCAAATTAATGGGATATCATAATTTTTACGATATTGAAGTCCAAGATGGAAAATTAATGACTCCGTTTCATGAAATTCAAAATGTTTTCAATGAGAAACAGATTCACAAAGTTCATGCGGCGTCACTTCTTGAAGATATAGAAGCCGAGCCCGATGGCCAGGGAGAAGCAATCGTTCAATATTGCCGGTTGGCCGGCAGATACTACATGGTTCGAGTTCGACTGAAACAAAATACATTTATGGCATTCGCTCGACAGTTGTTGCATCAAGAACAACGTGTGCGTTTGTCACTACGAAACCCACCTGTTCTATTGGGAAATGAATTATGAAATCCATAGTTACTTTCATTTTATCTTTATTGCTGCCGTTTTTCCTCATCCAATGCTCAAGCGAGTCTGGTTATCAAAACAGCATCAGTTGGGGCCACCGGGGCACAAAACCTGGGTTGTTTTCATCTCCCCGCGCTATTGAATCCAATGGAGAACAAGTGGCAGTAATCGACCGGACAGGCCGGGTTCAGTTTTTAACTCCACAGGGAGAATTCTTGCATGAATGGACACTTGAAAAGATCGATAATGGCACACCTACAGGATTGGAATTTGATACTGATGGCACTGTTTGGATTCCCGACACTCACAATTCCCGCATATTGCATTACACCCTCAAGGGAGAACTTATTTCCCAGTTCGGCTCGTATGGAGAAGAAGAAGGACAATTTATCTATCCCACCGATATCGCAATCGGCAGGCAAGACCACCTATACATAATAGAATACGGCAGCCGTGACCGGGTCCAAGTGTTCACCAAAGGTGGAGAATATCTCAGAGGGTGGGGCTCATTCGGCGAGAAAAAAGATCAGTTCAACCGCCCCATGGCAATCGAAATAGGAAACAATGAACAACTATATATTGCAGATTCTGTAAATCATCGTATAAAAGTGTATTCCCAAAATGGTGAACTGCGAAAGATTTTTGGCCAAGAAGGCAAAAAGGATGGAGAATTCAATTTTCCTTACGATTTAACCATTGATCCCAACGGCAATGTTTGGGTGGTGGAATTTGGAAATCATCGAGTGCAAAAATTCGATCCAGATGGAAAATTTCTACAGCGAGCCGGGAGCGTTGGTACCGCTTTGGGGCAATTGGCTGAACCCTGGGGGGTCGAAGTATGCCACAAAAACCTGCTTGTGGCTGATACGCGAAATCATCGTATTACCGTTTTCTTGGATATCATTTCGTTGTAATGTTGTAGATTCACCGTGAGATGTTATGGGGGCAATTTTATTTTAATGACGATTCGGCAAAAAGTCTTTTTTGGAGCGCAGGTCATAGACGCGCCTTGGTGGGCGTCCTCGCCTGCAACAACATACAGTGCAGGTTGGATGGCCGCGTTAATATATATTGTGTAGTCGTTTTCTAGATCAGACTTTTTGCTGGAGCTTCTTTAATGAATTTTTCTTGACGAGCTATACCCAGGTAGTAAAATATATTTATATTAATGGTTTGATTTGCTATGATTTATTTCAAATTATGTTTCATTGAATTTCATTATTAAAGATTATTGCAGTGAATTGAAATCGATTTTTAAGATTAGAAAGTACAAGATTTCATGAAAAGCGCGGCATTTAACCTTGCCTTTAAAGTCCATCGTGGTGAACTCCCTTTTCCTGAAGGATTACTCAAAGCCGTTGATGCAGAAGCTCAAGAAGATTATATCGAGGCATTGAATTCTCTATCAGGTGAAAGCAAATACGATGTGGGCAAAATTGAGCAGATGGTGGAAGAAGCCAAAGACGGTGTAACCAATCAAGATCAAAAACCCAAAGTCGATCTCGAAAAACTGAAAAAAGAGCTGAAAGACTTACAGAAAAAGAGAAGCGAATTCAAAGAAAGAATTCGCGCCATTGAAGTTCAAATTTCAGGATTACAACCTACCATTGTTCCCGGCATAAACTCCATTATGCTTTTAATTGTAGGGGGGATCATTTTTCTTCTTCTTTTTTTATTAGAAATCACTTATGTTGCTGTATTTACGGCGATTGCAACCGTTCTTGGAATCATTTTTCTTTTTGCGCAAGATTTACACTCTTACAATAAGCAATTGGAGAATATTCAGCAGCGTAAACAACAAGGGCAAGATGAAATAAAAAGAATTCATTCTGAATTGGATGAGTTAAACAATCAAATCTCAACAGTGCAACAAAAAATTAACGATGCAGACCCCTCCGCTAATTATGAAGAGAATCAACCGGATAACACTATTGAAAAAAAATCCTCATCTCAAGAACAAAATGAAGTCCCTAAAATACCTTCTTTTGATAACGATCTTCCTCCACTGCTTGGGGGAGAAGAAAATTAAGAATCTCAATCCTTTTGAATGCATCCTCAATTTTCAACTTCCCTATTGATTTCACAAAAAAATCCCATTTCACTACCATCAGAATGTTTATTATCCAAAAATTTTTATTATCCATGTAAGGAGCATTGAATGAATCAAAATCAACCAGACAACGACCCACGCTGGGAAGAAAACAAGGAAGTAGAATTGCAAGACGTCGTGCTCAGTAACAGTTGGGCTTTGCAATCCGTTTTAGAGTATTTAGAAGAAAAAGAGCCTGGAGCCCGGCAGCGAATCTTTGAAATCTACCAAGTGTTGCAACAGCAGGCAGATCAATCCAAAAACAAAAACAACGGCCATGACGATGGAGATGATCTCAATCAAGATGAAAAATAGCCTACGCCCCGCAGCGTGGAGTTTAGGACCGCCGCCGCGCACAACCCGACCGACGTGGCCGGCCTGCTGATCGCCTGGGG
>CAZEZQ010000263.1:0-7235 GCA_964516245.1 uncultured bacterium
CTGCTTGCGGAACCGCAAGCGTTCTTCCAGCACACGTTGAAAGCGAGCCACCACACGTTGATAGGCTCCCGCATTTTGTTGAATGACTTCTGCCAATGTATATAGTTCCAAACGCAAGGGAGCTTCTTCACGAATCAATTCTTCCAAAATGCCAATTTCATCTTGAATTTCTTCTGCCAAACGAAGCGCGCGAACATCAATGCTGGTTTGGGCTTCCAAGGTTTCTTTGGCGTTTTGGGTTGAGAGCTGCGCAATGTTGGCTACATCGGCGCCTGATGAAAAAACTCCACCAATTGTCGCGCCTAGCAGTTTTGTAGTTGCCCGGGGGACCGAAGTAATGTCTCCACCCGTTACCTCGGTATTCAATGGCAGCGATTCGGCTTTCACATCCGCCATGGTATTGGCTATATTGGAGAATTTTCGTAATGCCAATTCGGTGCCTCGAAGAATCGCAAGGGTTGAATTTAGACCTTGTAGTTCACTCTTGGATGTATTCAGAATCTCGATTTCATCTGCATTCACACCATTTTTTCGTTCAATAGCGGCTGCCTGTGCACGGATATTCCCTACCAAGGCCTGATATTCCGCAAAGGCTTTTTGGAAACGGAAAATCGATTGAAGCATCTCTGAACGGACCTGTTGAATTTCACCTGGAGCACGCCGGGGCAAGGTCCAGTCAGCCGGTTTCACAACACCAAGGCCATTGGCCGCAATATGGAAGGTTACTTCACGAGTGGTTTCTGTCAGTTCACCGTCTTCATTGCTGGTTAATTCTTGCAATGGAATGGTCAGTTCTTGAATGGGTGGCGCCTCCACCCCGAGAATCTGAACAGGATCCATATAATCGTAATGATAAAGATCGGGACCATTATAACCGCTGGGATATGTGCCCCCCGGTCCAATGTCATCGCCGTAGGGATAGCCGCACAATTCAATTAAACGGTTGTTGAAATCGGCTTCTTGATCCATAGCGGTTTGTTGAAAATTATTCACGGCATCAGACTGCCGCCTTAAAATTTGGGTGGTTTCATTGGCATAATTGAATACCGTTACGGCGTTATCCAAGGCTTGTTTGGCCCGTTCAAAGATTTGCTCAAAGTGGGTTTGGCCTTGATCGATTTTTGAAGGATCGATATCAAAGGGGACCGCGTTGGTCGCCAATCCCAGTGGGTTTAACCCACGGTCCGCATTGTCCACTTGGGCTTGAATATCCACATACGAAGAAGCGATTTCACGCAATTCGGTAACGGTTTCGCGGTCGACTTTTTGGATGCCGGTATTTTCGTTATCTTCCGGCGGCAGAACGGCATTGCCAACCACCCAATCAAAATACGCGCCCTGGCCGGCCCGGCTTCCCCATTCAGATAATCCCCAGGCCCGTTCAGGATCATCATCTTTGTAACCGCGCCATTGCGCCGAAGGGTCTTCATCATAAAACGCGCGATAGGTCAGGTTAATAATCTCTTTTGCCGCTCGGGCTTTGGCGGCAGCGGCTTTGGCAAACTTGCGTTCATCCAAAAAATCTACTGTCACAGGCACGCCACCTACCAAAACCGCTTCGGCACGGGGCACCCAGGTATAATTGGGATGGTTCAACAATTTGTAATAAGATTTCGTGGCCGTAAGGTAATGGCCCCACGCATCACCATGCCCTTGGGGGAACAACCGCCTGGCATCGGCTTCGCTGATTTCTCCATCCACATTGCCGTTCACATCACGGATGTTGTAATTCAAAGCATAGGCCACTTCACCCCCGCTGGCATCGTTTGTGAAATTCCAAATAAGCCGGTTGTAAAATGGAAAGATTTCAACCGACGGTTGGAAGCGATCATCCCGTCCACGAAACAATGCCAATTCTTCTTGCAACAGCGAGGGGATTTGATTCATGAAACAATGCAACGTTGTCGATATATTGCCAAACACTCTGGAATCATTGGTCCCAAACGCGATGGTCGGGTCAGTTCCATCGGCAAACGCTTCATTCCCAAGCAGCATATACAAATCGGCGATTCGCCCAGCGGCTAAGAGTAATGCATTATTAGCAGGGATATAATCGACTGGTGGAGAGGCTTCTATACTCAATTCCACACCACGGCCAAGCACAGTTTCATAAATTTCAATTAATCCAAAATCATCCAACGAATTGCAATTCAGCGGTGTATCTCCCGTCCAGCGAGAACCAGCCTGGCTGATCATCGATACAATCGTATTGATCTCCCGGTCACGAAACGAGGCAAAATCGTCTTCCGCCCCATCGATTCCTCCTCCTGAAGCGCGTTGGGTGAAGGGATTGATTTCACCCACAACCCGTTTGATCCATCCTTCTTGCAATTGGGGTGATGTCCATTCACTCCATTCTCCCCCACAGGGGCCACTTGCGTCGAGTCTCTTATAACGGCAAACAAACCAATTGTCGCTGACTGTAAATATGCCTGGACCTTCAATGGTAATGTCATTGGCGCCTTCTCCATCAGCAGGAGAAGGAGTAAAAAAGGTCCAATCTTCCAGAGCCAAATCTGGTGGTGTTCCTCCCTCATCAGGAAAGGTTCGCCATTCAAACTCATATTCTTGGGGAAAACCGGTAAAGTCTCCCGAATGTCGCAATGTCAGTTTTTCATCAAAGGGACAATTGGGTTCGATCACCTTGATTTCGCCTTGATACAATGGACACACCACTCGGAAAATACTCAAATCTACAGGCAGGTTTCCACTTGATTCTGAATTTTGAAATGCCACTGTAACATAGCCTTCAGCATCGGCCATGCCTGCCGTAATCGCTTTGCCATCTGAATCACTCTCATCTTCTGAGAGGAAGTATGGAGAACCGGCTTCCAAAACCAATGCATCCAAGGCATTTTGGAATGTGGGTTCAGGGCTCAGGGCTCTTAATAATTCTTCTTCACGTGGTGTGATGACATTGATTAGAAGGTAAGATTCGCCTGCTGTCGGTTCGACAAAAATACCTTTGAACTTCAATTGCTGCGCGGTTGGATCGTATGTAAAACGCGGCTTTAGATGAGGCGGCAAGTCAGAGAACAGAATACTTCCGCCAGCATTTTCGGTTTTGATCCCGTTGGGTAAAGAATCCAAATCGGCAAAATGAGACCGCAGTGGATCAATCAAATGCACACTTTGCCCCAATGACCGTTCTTCGGATTCTTGATAAATGATTTCCACGCTTGATTGATCGATTACATTGGGAAGGCCGAATTTTTGTTTGACCAGTGTTTCACCAACCCGCAACTCTGGAATTTCATCAGGCCAATTGATTTCATACTGAACATCAACCGGATCCTCTGAATTTCCATCGTACAATGGCAGCCAGGGCAAACAACTCCCTGGTTCAATCTCTTGATCGCCAAATGGATTATAAAATCCTGGTTGTGAAGAATAATAATAGCGCATAACAATGGTAGACGGTTCATCATCAAGACCTGCGGCCCTGGCCCAGAAGTCATTATTTCGATCCTGCCAATAGGGTCCTGAGACCCCATGCGTTCCGTCTGTCTCCCCTTCAGCAGAAGTAGGACATTTTGGAAGAAGGCTTAATGGATAAGGTGGTTGAATCAGGGTCCCCGCCGTTCCGTTATAATTGAATTGATAGGTTTCATTTTCAGCAATCACCTGAAATACATCGATTTTAGAACGAAACTCATCCTGAGGGTCCCGATAGGTCATTACCACATAAGGGCTGGAGGTATTCGGTGTGCCCAAATCGCTTCGAAGCGCGAAAATGGCTCTGCCTTCATTGAAAGGTTGAATCAAGGCATGCTCGTTATTGGGATTAAAGCCCGGCAATTCGCGGTTGTTTTGTACATAAAGAGCCCATTCTTCCCCATACGTTTCAGGATCAATCAGCTCTGTCCCGCGCATGCTGGCAATGACAATTTGTTTGGGATTCTCAGGCCAATTGCAATCATACCGAACCGGTTGAAAGGGCCAGCAAATGGGTGAATCAACTTGTACTTCATTGAAAGCATCAATAACCTTTTGGCCCTTTTGGTAGAAAACAAGCACCATATCATCGTCAGTGGTTTCCTCTTCATCCATATTCACTGGAATAATCGGCCCTGTTCGAGTCTCTCGATTGAAATAACCATCAAGTGGGCAATACCGAGACTTTTCATGAAACACAAATGGCCCCCCACATGTCTCGTCATGGGCAATCACTGTGTTTTGATCCAACTGAACGCTGGGTACGATTTCTGCGCCGATGATTGCGCTTTGTTCTAATAGGTATTGCTGATCTTGCCATTCAATGGTTCGAATCAGTTGAAAAAAGGTTGATGGGTCATTTTGAGATTCACTGGCTTTGCTAAGTAGAATTAATGAACGGCCAGGCATATTTGAAACAAATACATTATTTTCAATACTGGCATCGTTTTCACTATCCATTAATTTCGGATCAAGAAATTCACTGTTTTCAATCAAATTAACTGGCTGGGTATTTGCCACATGATTTTGATATAAATTTTCATCCTCCGGCCAAACATACAGGGCACATTGCTTCGCCATCACCTCACCGTCTATGGTTTCCCAACGAACTGAGTTCAATCCCGTTTTCACAGCGTATAGTTTCTGATGCCGTGCATCCCAGTGGACCGCCCCTTCGGGTTCTGACACAGGACCTGTTACAACCAAATCATCGAGATTCACCGAATCAGGCATAGGGATTTCAGTAGTAAGTTCGATTTCTGGAATGCTCTGAACTTCATACGCACCAATATCCACACTGCCTCCCTCTATTTCAGGGATATCGGTTACACGGGGCATTCCATCCAAATCAGTTTCAACTGCGAATGGAAAAGCGGTTTCATCTCCAGAATCGATGCATGGAACATCCAAGCAAAAAGACAAACGTAAATTATCATCTAACGTACCTACTGTGTTATCGGCCCCATCGGCATCGACAAAGGGATCTAGAGAGATGATATGGTTGTTGCCGCCATCTTCATCAGTTATTTCTACAGGCAAGCAACTGTATTGCACAGAAACGAGGCCATTAAAATGGGGATTTTCAAAATCGGTCCCTTCTTGCGTGTTGTTCCAAAACAAACAATTCGTTGCTTCAGAATTTTGCCCGAAACTGGCGACACCACCAATTGAGCCTGGGTCACCAAATGCATGGTTGTTGGCAAAGGAACAATTCACATAAAATGTGTTTCCTAAGTCTATCGCAGCCCCTCCATTCTGAGAACGATTCCCGCTGAACATGCAATTGACTACATAGGAAGGTTCATCCTGCGCTTCAAAACGGAAAGCGCCGCCAAAATTGACAGACTCATTCCCAATAAATTGGCAGTTTAGTAAATTGATTATTGATCCACCTATGGCTCCCCCATCACTTTCAGAGCTATTATTGAGAAACAAGCAATTTTCAATGCTAAGAAACCTCCCGTTTATTGCGCCTCCGGTCGCCGAACTGGTATTTTCAATAAATTCACAATCGCGAATGACCATCGTTCTTTCTTGGGTATCATGCGCATTAATCGCCCATCCATGATTGTTGCGAAATATACTGTTTTGGATGGTTGGGTTCCCACTTCCAATCGCAAACGCAGTTATTGGTGCATTCTGAAAAATTAAACCATCTATGATATTTTCCGCAGTTGCATTCACCATGAGTATGAGTGGGTTGGATAAGCCGGTTCCATCTATAATGGTTTCGAATTGTTTTGCATCACGCTGTGATCGCTCGGTTTCATTGCCTTGAAATCCACCGTATAGTTCCACCCCGGTCATGAAAAAGTCATAACTGGTCCCGCTATACATGCCTTGGGCCACCCAGATTTCGGTTTCGGGTCCAGACAGGTCCAACGCATCTTGCAAGTTTGAAAATGCGGTTTCCCACGACAAGCCATCTTGATCTTCTGCTTCATTATTTCCATTTACATAGATGCGATCGACTCGAATATACTCGTGCGCGCCAATATCTACAGTTCCATTCTGTATTCTTGGCAAACCGTTCATATCTTCAGTTAAAAATTCTGGAACCCATTCATTTGACCCTTTATTGATACAACCAGAAGTACCACACAACTTTAAATTATCGTCGAGTGTGCCAAGTTCTCCATCCGGTCCAAACAAATCGACAATGCAAGCCTGTTCATCAAGAAAATTGTCTGGGCCAAAATCAGTTTCATCATCTTCCATGCAATTGTTTCGGAATATAGACATACCATCTCGGGCGAAGGTAATGGCTTCTGTCGCATTGTTTTCCCAACCATTGAATGAACTTGTATTTCCCCAAAAGAGATTGTTGTAAAAAGTCAAATTGCTCATGATGGTAACAGCGCCGCCCAGAGAAGTTTGGTTTGCGCCTGGAAAGCCAAACGAACGGGTGCGATTGAAGGCAAACGTACAGTTGATTGCGGTTACGGGACCATTGGATCGAATCGCTCCTCCATTGCCCATCGCTGAATTGCCGGAAAACTCACAATTGATAAATTCAAGTTTATCTCCATCAATGGCGCCTCCCGAATTATCACTATCATTCCCCAAGAATCGGCAATAAACAAACTTGAAATTCTCTCCCCAAACCGCGCCACCGGAAGCTTGCGCACTATTGTTAAGAAAAACACAGTTTTCAACCGTAATCAGCGGCCGGTCGGTTTGAAAATCATTCCGGCCAATAGCCCCACCAAAGTTCAGGGCAAAATTGTCTTGAAATGTACAATTTCTGATAGTGGGGTTGCCTGTGATGATCAACATCCCTCCGCCACGGGTTTCACGGCCCACTTGGCCGCTGCGCCCCCGTGTAATGGTCACTCCATCCAACACAGTGGTCTCGTCAACATTTTCTACAAAGAAAATGTTAAACACTTCCCGCTCCCCATCCAGAATCACGGGGTAGGTTTCGTGATCTCGTTGGTCGCGGCTGGTTTCTGTACCTTGAAACCCTCCATAAACCTGAACGTTGGGTTGAAAGAGATAAAAGGTTCTAGGGTCGGGAAAACGGTCTTGCCGGTTGCCGAATCGGTCATGAGTGGGAACATACGTACCTTGGGCGATCCACACTTCGTCCCCCGGCTCAGAATCAAGTAAGGCGAGGCTTAGCGAGTTCCAGGCATTTTCCCAAGAACTACCATCATTCGCGCCAGTGGCATCGATGTCTACATAGATGATTTTTGCTTGTGCTGCAGAACCTATTAGTAATGAAATAAAAAGTATAGCTACCAATACCAAACATATTTTTTGTATTGTCATTGCAAATCCTATCTTGAAGATTCTATGAT
>CAZEZQ010000264.1:0-7226 GCA_964516245.1 uncultured bacterium
GCGTGCGCAGGTTTTGCTGGCAGGCGGCTTCGCCGGCCCGCTGCACGGCATCGACATAGTTGGCGCTGACAATCGAGGCCAAAATGCCGATGATAGCAACTACGATGAGCAATTCGATGAGCGTAAAGGCGTGTGATGCTGGATGGCGATGGGTGCTTGTTCGCTTTGCGTTAAGTGGTGGTATTAAGAAAACTTGTATTCTGGGCATAGCGTCTCCTCGAACGCCGGAACCCGCCGTTTTTCAGTGAACCGCGTGATCCACGTAAGGAACCTGAAAAACCGAAAATGAAGATGTCGGAGAGTATCCCTGTGCTTGCTCCGCGATCAGCATACGGGTTCTGGATTTGAAGAAAGGCCGGTCTCCTGACTTCCGGGCTGTGATAGGCCTACTCCCCCGCCTTCTCATTCTTGTGAAAACCAAAGGGTTTCACTTAACGAACAATGGCGAATGGGGTTTCGTTCCCGGTTACAGTGGCGGGACCGTGCCGGAATCTCACCGGCTTCCCGAACGCGCTGCAGTGTGGTGCAACTACGGCGCTTGCCTTTCTTTCTGTATTTTGAAAATTATACGAAATCACACAGCAATGTCAACGAGTTCATGTTTGTGTGTTCGTATTCGTGTTTGTGTTAATTGTTAATGGGTGTTGTTGAAATACCATATTTGATATAATGTAAAAATCATGGACTGGACCGTCACCTTGCACAAAAGAGTACACAAAGCCTTAAAAAAATTACCGAATGAAATACAGGACGTTGTGAATTTGCTCGTTGGTGAACTTGAAAATGATGGACCAGTTCGAGGAAATTGGCCAAATTATTCAAAACTCGATTCAACTCGACATCATTGCCACATGAAAAAGGGAAAGCCTACCTATGTGGCTGTTTGGGAAGAACTCGAAGGTGAACTACGAATTATAGAGGTGACTTATGTCGGTTCACATGAAAATGCCCCCTACTAAAGTGAAGAATGAGGATACTACATATGTAATCACTCAATTTGTGGGTCCTGCGGATCAATTGGATTCAGTAAAATCTATCCTCGAAGAGTATGGTTTTCGTTTGGCAGGAAAAACTGAAATGGATCACGAGTCAGTTCCTTGGCGCGAAGCCTTTCCCGATTTGCAAGATGAAGACATTCCGGCAATACGGCTTCGGGGAGCGCGGTTGAAAGAGGATATCACCCAAAAGGAATTGTCAGAACGCACAGGGATTCCGCAAGGACATATTTCAGATATGGAATCGGGCAAACGAGTGATTGGCCTTGAAGTCGCTAAAAAATTAGGTGACGCACTTAATATCGATTATCGAGTGTTTGTTTAGAATTGTTTGTGAATAGATTTTTTACTGGTGAATTGTGAGATTGTCTATCCCAATTGATTTCAGTGCAATATCATCAGCATTTGGAGCAGATACTGGGGGCTGCTCCTACATTTATAAAATTTCAAATATCTTTGGTTAGATTTCATCCTACTTGTTTATTTATTTTGATTCAGCAAATGATTGTATGGCTGTGATCAATGTTTGGTTGCTTTTAGAATCGCGGGCGCAAAGGCGGAAGTAGGTGGCGTCCAATTCGGTCCATCCTTGCAAGTTGGGTATAAAGATATTCTGTTGCGCCAATTTTTTTTGTAATGCTTCTGCGGTTGCTTCGTCAGGCATTTGAAACAACTGAAATACTGTGTGGGTAGGGATTGTTTTGCATGTAGGAATGTTCTGCAGGGCTTGTGAAATTTGATTGAGTTCGCTGAGCCATTTGGGCCGGAAATGTTCAAACAAATTCGAGTGCGTAAGCGCCCAGGCTGCGGCGTTTAAGAAATTTTCAGAAATTTGTTCAAATGAGAGTGATTGTTTTAACGTTTCGGCGGCTTCGGGGTGCGCCAGCATCACTCCCATATTTTCTATGCCAAAAAAATGACTTAGTGAACGCAAAACGATTAAACAGCGGAATTTAAAGATCCATGATGCGATGGATGAAGTGGCAATCAGTTCGATATAAGTTTCATCGACCACAGTGTAAGCATTGTTTTCTGAAGCTGCTTGCAAAATAGTGGAAATATCATCCTCATTTAAGGCCTGGCCGGTTGGATCGTTGGGATGATTCAAAATCACCAAATCACCGGGCTGCAGTTTCTTGGCGATATTCTCAACCGGCAAAAAATACGCCTGTCCATTCCAGCCGGGGAACCAAATCCATTCTTTATTCTGCTCTACCGCTGTCTGTTGATACCCGTATTTGGCCGGTTCAACGGTTAAAATTCTTTGCACGGGCAATTGTTGGATCAATTGTTCTACCGCATCTGTTGGATTTGCCGTTGCTATAACACTTTCGAGCGGCAGATGGTAATACGCAGAAGCGCATTGCAAAAAGTTTAATTCTATTGTAGAAGCGTCTCTGTTCGAGTTTAGATTCAACAATTCGTGTAAATCATCCGGCAAAGGGAAAGGCCAATTGTCATTATGAAAATTCAGAATTTTATCATGATCCAGTTTATAATGTTTGGCAAACAATTTTAATTCATTAACACCAAACAACCGCTGTCCATTTCGAGGTAAAGCCTGTTGATTCATGTTTTTGTGCCCTGTTCCAAATCAAAATGCTTGATTTCAATCCAGTTCTTATCATTCAATCAAAAAAGTCTACAAAATCAATAATTACGTTGGAACTTCGTTATAAAAGATGTCGACTAAGTATAAAACATAAATTTTCTTTATCCATTTTCTAATAAACTTTTTTAATCTGTACTTATGGTAAATCTTCTATGAAACGCATTATGTAAATTCACTGATTTTAATTGCTTATGCATACGCTTCGTTGGTGGGCTAAAGCCCACCCTACATTTTGTGTTTTTTGATGATATAGATTGCCGTGGCGAGTGGGGTGAACCCAAGTTGCTGAATTCTTTCGAATTAGGAAATATTCCGAGACTATGAAACTAAGTGAAATTGCCATACGCCGACCCATTACCACCATTATGGTATTTGCCTCAATGGTGTTATTGGGATTTGTGTCTCTCAACCGTTTGCCTCTACTTTTACTGCCTGATACATCCCAGCTTATGGGGATGGTACGAATTGATTACCGTGAAAAACGTTCGTTGGATGAATTGGAACGCGAGATCGTCATTCCAACGGAAAATATCATCGCTCAAGTTCCTGGTGTCAGCGGAATGGAATCTTACTTTGGCCGAGGGCGATGGGATCGAGTCACAGTCAATTTTCATTCTGATGCCAATATCCGATACAGAATGGTCGATATCGATGAGCGTTTGCAAGCCTTCGCAAACACGTTTGAAGATAACGTGTTGAATTACCGTACTTACATTTTTGAAAACAGTTTTTTGAATAATCGTTTTATGGAAGTGCAGCTGAAAGGCCCGATGGACGACCCCCATTTTATGCGGATTGATTTGGAAGAAATTGGCAGCCGTTTGGCCCAAATCGATGGGGTCAGCGAAGCCGATTCATGGGGCTTAATTGAACGGGTTGTGGATGTGACGATCAACCAGGACCGCTTGCAGGAGTTTCGAACTTCATTAAATCAAGTGGTCAACCGGGTGAGGAGTTTTACCAATGAACCAACTATCTTAGGTGAAATTGAAGACCGTGGACAGCGGTTTTTTGTTCGTTTCGACGGCCAGTTTGATTCTCCAACCGAAATTAATGAAGTGATGATCAATCCTGAGTCTAACGTTCAGGTACGCCATTTGGGCCATGTGATTGACAAGTACCGCACAGAAGACCGGATTTTTCTCTCGGATGGACAGCCCGCGGTTGAATTCAACATGGAGAAAGAGGCCTTCACCAATCCTATCGATGTATCCCGAAAAGTGCGTGCCGGTCTGGCGGAAATGAATGAAGAAATGCCACCGGGATATGAATTTATGGTAGATAATGACCAGGCTGAAGGCATCATCGATTTAATTACCCACCTTTCGATTACCGCCATGATCGGGATTTTGCTCTCGATGTTGGTGTTGTTTTTGTTCATTCGCAATTTGCGGATGGCATTGGTGGTTTGTTTGGTGATCCCTATTTGTGTGGTTGCCTCGTTCAATGCGATGTATTTTGCCGGGCTTACACTCAACGTGGTTACGTTGGTCGGTTTGGCTGTGGGAGTTGGAAGCTTGATTGACAATTCGATTGTTGTTATGGAGAGTGTTTTCCGGCACCACGAACGGGGCCGTGACGCCACCACTGCGGCTTTGCGCGGCAGCGCAGAAGTGGGGTGGGCGATATTCGCATTAACGATAACTGGAATCATTGTATTTCTTCCTGTGTTATTTGTGCCAGAAGAAACAGGTTGGCGGCGGCAGGCTGTTTCTCTTACTGACTTTTTTAAAGAAGGTTCATTGGCCATTATTATGCCGATTGTGATCTCAATGCTGGTGGCGTTGATGCTGGTGCCGATGGCCTCATCAAAAATTTTGGCATTGGCGCCTATACGCAAAAACAAATACCAAAACAAAAATAATATACATGCCAGTGCAATGGGATTTCTCCCAACCACAGGTTTCTATCAGCGGCTTACATCTGGTTTTGCCAACATCTTCAATATGAAGAAACTGCGCTGGACATATTTGCATTTTCTTAAGGCCTGCTTGCGCCACCGCTTTCGTTTTATTCTCGCCATTACTGCGGTCTGCGCCTATACATGGTTTTATACCATGGACGACATCGAACGCGATTACGGCAGAGATTACGACGACAGTAACGAAATCGAAATTTATGTTTATATGCCGGAAGGTTCGAAGCAGGAAACCACGCTAAAAACCGTCAGTCAAATCAAAGACAAATTGCACGGGCAATTTCCGGATGAGGTCACAGAGGTCACAGCCAGGGTAGAAGAAGACGAAGCCAACATTGAAGTGAATTTGACCGATGCCAATGAGCGAACCACCAAGGCAGGCACCATTAAAGAGGAGCTGCGTCCGTTTTTGGAAGGATTTGCCGGAGCGGAAGTGTCTTACACACGCCGCCGGCCGGATGCCAGTTCTACCGAAGAAGTGGAAACCAGCGGACGGGGTGGTGAAATTGAAATTCGTGGGCCGGATCATGGCCGGCTGCAAACGATTGCCAACAACTTCAGCGAGTTCATTATGCAGCTGGATGGTATAAGAGACGCGTTTACCGAAAATGAAACCGGTGATGTGGAATATCAGTTTAAATTGGATCGTGAAAGCAGCGCCCTGCTTCAAGTCAACGCGCGCGAGATCGCCAATACCATTCAATATGCCCAGCGTGACAGCGAGTTTTCCACTATTCAAATGAACAAAGATGATGAGCGTATTGATATTATTTTTTCGCAATTCAACGATGAAGAGCAATTGAAATCGATTGTCAGTGAAGATGCAGAAGAAGGGATCAGCAAAGAAGACATTCACAAACTTCCGATTTTCTCTCCCACGCTCGGGACTGTGGTGAATCTCGAAAGTTTGGGGTATTTTGAACCTCAAACGGTTATGGATCGTTTGCGGCGGGAAAACCGTGAACGAATAACACGAGTCTACTTTGAAACCATCCCCAATAGCAATTTCCGTCAAATCGAACAGCAACTTCAGGAACTAATTCAATTGTACCCGCTGCCCGCCGGGTACCGAATGGAATTGCAAACGCAAAGGCGGGAATGGGAAACTGGGATGGAGTCGTTGTGGTTTATCGGCTCAATGGCGGTAGTTTTGATTTATATGTCGTTGGCCGCTTTGTTTGAATCATTCTTATTGCCGTTGGTGATTATCATCTCAATTCCACTTGCGGTTGTGGGAATTGTATGGTTTATGATTTTGACCAGCACTCCATTTGATCCGATGATGTCGGGACTGGGAGCCATCTTCTTGATGGGAATGTTGCCCAACAGCGCCATTTTGATGGTTTATACGGCGCAAAGTTTCCGGGGGTGTTTCGGTTATACGCGAAATCGCGCGATACTTACGGCGGGCCATCACCGGTTGCGACCCATATTGATGACGGTTTTGACCACAGTGTTGGGGTTGGCTCCATTGGCCATTACACCAACCAATATCAATATTTGGGCGGAGTTCGGGCGTGATATGAATTTCAATTGGGTGTCGTTCGCGCGCGTGGTTATTGGCGGATTGATCAGTTCTACGATATTAACATTAATCGTGGTTCCCGGTTTTTACTTTATTTTGGATGATATCAAAAGCGTGTTTCTCTGGTTTGCCGTAAAAGGACGGCAAGCATTGGCCAGCATTGGATTGTTGCATAAACCAGAGCCTTTGCCGGTGGCGGATTCAAATGTCCCGGGAATCGCAGTGTACAACCTGCGCCGGTATTACGAATCTCACACGCCGCCGATGAGCCAGTGGGTCGCATTGAAACATACGTTGGGGTTTGGCTCGCGGTTGGGTTTTGTTCCAAATGCCGTACGGCCTTCAGCATGGCGCGATGAAAAGAAAAACGGTGTGGTGAGAGCGGTAGCAGGAATTCAATTTGAATATCATTCCGGCATTTTGGGGCTGCTAGGTCCCAACGGGGCTGGGAAAACCACTCTGCTGCGATTGTTGGCGGGGATCGATCAGCCCACGCGTGGCACGGTGCAGATTTGCGGATTTGATGTTTCGAAGCAGCCGGAAGAAGCCCGGCGCTGTATCAGTTATTTGCCTCAATCGTTCAATGTGTACGATCATATGACGGCCTGGAAGTATTTAGACTACCTTGCCTTGCTGAAAGGGATAAAGATCAAAAAAGAGCGCAAGGCTGCAGTTGAACGTGCGCTAGCGCAAGTGAATTTGAGTGAATTCACCAACACTCGGGTGGACGGATTTTCTGCGGGAATGAAGCAACGGCTGGGCTTGGCCCAATTGCTGTTAACTTCGCCCAAGATCTTGATTGTGGATGAACCGACCGTAAATCTGGACCCAAAGGAAAGAGTGCAGTTTCGGAATTTGCTCTCTCATCTGGGCCAAGACCGGGTGGTCATTTTTTCGACCCATTTGGTCGATGATATCGCCCATTGCTGTTCAGATATGATCTTGCTGCATCAAGGCAAGGTGAAATATTATGGGACGGTTTCGCCTTTTCAATCTGCCGCCAAAGACCATGTTTGGGAAGTGTATACAAGACAAGAAAAAGAATGGCAAGAAATTCGCCAGCGTTATACCATCGTAAGCCAGGCACAAACCGAGCGGGGCATTCGAATTCGATTGCTTTCTGAGATGCCCCCTGTTAATGCGGAACCGGTTGAAGAACCGACATTGGAGGATGCG
>CAZEZQ010000265.1:0-7188 GCA_964516245.1 uncultured bacterium
AGCAAGAAGCCAGCATTATCCCCGCGAATTGCAACGTTTATATTGCGTATGACCAGTCTCAATTTATCAAACGATCGATTGACGAAGTTAAAAATACGGCCATCCAGGGGATATGCCTTGCCTCCCTGATTTTGCTTGTCTTTCTACGTAACATTCGCACCACCATCATTGTGGCGCTCTCGATACCCGTTTCGATTCTTGCCACATTCAACCTGATGTATTTCATGGATCTCTCGCTCAATATTATGACCTTAGGCGGCTTGGCCTTGGGGGCGGGAATGCTGGTCGATAATGCGGTGGTTGTGATCGAAAACATTTTCCGGCGGCATCAAATTGGCGACAACCATCAACAGGCCGCTATGAACGGGGCGGGTGAAGTGGGCTCGGCCATTGCCGCCGCGACTCTAACCACTGTGGTTGTGTTTGTGCCGATCGCGTATATGGGTGGAGTGACGGCTCAGTTATTTAAAGAAATGGCGCTGACCGTGGTCTTTTCACTGTTAACCTCACTGATTGTCGCTTTGATGATGATTCCCGCCTTGTGCGCCAAATTTATGAAACAGGTGGGCCAACAAAAAGAATTGCGCGAAGGGTGGTATGCGGCCATGCTGCGGTCGGTGCTGCACTACCGGCTGGCAGCCATTGTATTGGTGGTATTAATAACCGCCTCTTCGTATCCCCTGCTGAAGCAAATCAAGCAGGAATTTATTCCGCAGGCGGCTGAATCACAATTCATCATCAAAGCGCGAATGCCCAGCGGGACTCCCATAGAAACCACCGAAAAAGCCGTGAAAAACATTGAAGGCTGGCTGCGGCAAGACTTGGGCGAACATATCGCCACCGTCTTTTCCCGTGTCGGTCCGAAAACCTTGAACACCGGTGCGATCGATGAAGAACCCGAAGGGCCTCATACCGCGGAAATCTTGGTCAGCTTGAATGAAGGCGCAGCCGTAAAAGTCCCCCACATCATCGAATACCTCGAACCGCGTTACAGCCAGATTAACGGGCTGGAATTAAATTATCTCATGTCGCAAAGCTCGCTTTCTACACTCATCGGCGCTGAAAAAGCCGCCATGGTTGTCGAAATCCGTGGAAGAAGTCTTGAAACCCTGGCCGATATCGCCCGCGAGGTTCGCGACCGCATGGATAGCCTCGAACCGGTCACGAATGTCCGCACCACCATTTTAGAAGGAAATCCTGAATTGCATCTGGTGCCCGACCGGGTCGCCATGGCCGAAGCCGGTTTGGATCAACAGCAATTAATCAGCCTAATTCAAAGTCAATTGCGTGGAACGGTGGCCACCAGCCTTCAGGATGAAGATCAAACCAAAGACATCCGGGTTCAATTTGGTGACGGAGAAATGAACCGCGAAGAATTGATGGATACCCTGATCCCCGTTTCGGGCGACCGCGTTTTAACCTTGGCCAGTTTGGTGGATGCCGATATTCAACCAGGCCCACGTGAAATTTTGCATCGCGAGCAAGAACGGATTGCGCGTGTTCTGGCCGATGTGGCTGAAGGCCATAAATTGAGCGATGCCGTCACGGCCGTGAATGGGTCTATGGCCGAAATCCAAACCCCCCAGGGATATTTTCTCCGCTTTGGGGGCGAAGAAGAGCGGCGGAAAGAATCCTTCCAGCGTTTGTCCTTTGCCTTGATTCTGGCGTTGGTGCTGGTCTATATGGTGATGGCCTCGCTCTTTGAATCGCTGGTACATCCTTTTGTTATCATGTTTTCCATGCCCCTGGCCGCGTTGGGTGTAATTTGGTCTTTTTACTTCACCGGCCAAACCCTGAATTTGATGGGCTATATCGGCATCATCATGCTGGCGGGTATTGTAGTGAACAATGCCATTGTGTTGGTTGATTATATCAATTATCTCCGCCGTGAACACCAAATGGGAATGATCGACGCCATTGTCTACGGGGGCAACCGGCGTCTGCGCCCCATCATCATGACCACCCTCACCACGGTGCTGGCGCTGCTTCCCCTGGCTTTGGGGTTTGGCGAAGGGGCTGAGATTCGTGCCCCCATGGCCATTGCGGTCATTGGTGGGTTGTTGTCTTCCACTGTCTTGACTTTGGTGATTATTCCGGTGATTTACAGCATATTTGAAGATGCGCTGGCTTTTGCAAAGCGTTTGATTTTTGGTTCAAGCGCCAGCATGGCAGCCACTGCGCAAACCGAACTGTAATTGGTAAAAAAATCATGTTTAGCAAAACATTCTATATCGCCTTGACCGAAGCCCGCATGAGCGCCCGAGGCTGGCGGTTTTGGCTGCTCTTGTTGTTGATTGGCGGTCTTTCGCTGCTTGCGCGCAATTATTTTATCTTGCATGTCGAACAGGGATTTTATCTGCATCCTGCTTTTGCCTTTCAAAACCCCAGTTTTTGGCTGATGCTTGCCGTTTCGATTTTAGGCACGGTCTCACTGTCGATGGATGCCGTTGGCCGTTTGCAACGCACCGGCGTAGACAAGATTCTGTTTCCCTTGCCGGTAGGCACGCTTCAGCTTTTTTGGGGAATGTTTCTTGGCGTATTGATCATTGTGCTCCCTCTGAGCGCCCTTGGGGTGTTTTCTCTTGCGGCGTGGCAATCCACATACGGCCACGCTCCTGTTATTTGGCAGCCTTTCTGTGTGGCTTATGGATATATGGTGTTGCCGGTTTTGCTGCCTGTGTCTGCCATGATGATCACGCTCCGCACGTTTTTCAAACACGATTTCGCGGCCTTGCTTATTGGCTGCGCTCTTCTCGCGGTGGTGGGTTATTTCCGTAATGATTTGGAAATGCTGCTTGATTTTGCCCATCTCTCGAATTTACTGGTAAACGCCTCGCCCAATTTGGGAGTGTTGATCGATCATCGCGCAATGCTGCCGCTCGTTTTGGTTCATGTAATTTCTGCATTCGTTCTCTTGATATTTGCGCCGCTTTACTTGCGAAGACAGCAGCCTCAGAAAGTGGTGATCTCTCGCGTCAATTCATCCCGTATTTTTGGCATTCGCACCATTTTGCGCTGGCTCACAGGCCTGCGCTTTGACAAGCATTTGGGATGGGGGTATCGGGTCACGTTAACTCTCACCCTGCTTGTGTTCGGAGCCGGTGGTTTGATGGCTTCGTATCATTATCAAGAATCGGTGTTGCAGCGCAGCATTCAAAAAGAACACGAGAAATTGGTAAACGGTGAAAACATAGACCCTCCTGCAATCGATGTTACCACGCTTGAATCAACGATAGCTCCTGAAAACCAATACCGCCAATTGAAATTTGAAACCACGCTTCACTTTACCGTGCAAGCGCAAACGGATGTATTGAATTTTGAATTGGATCCAAAGTATCGATTGCAAAAAGTTCATCACAGTGAGAATCCGGTTTTGTTCGATCAAAAAGACCGGAGGGTGCGAGTCAAATTTTCCAACTCGCTGCACACCGGCACCACTGAACAACTGGTGTTTATCTACACCGGCCAACCGCAGCACTTTCATACACGCTACAGCCGCTTGCAAGGCCAATGGTTTCCCCAACCGTGGAACCAGATTCGCGGCGAACGGGGCCGGCGCTGGATCGAAACCGAAGACGATTATTTCAATGCGGAAATTACTCTCCATTTGAAGCCAAACCAATCTGGAGCCTTCGCCGGCCAGTTGGTTTCCAGCAACCAAAATGAATATGAACGCATAGAAGAATGGACTACCTTTTATCCCGTAAACCGCCTGCAACTCCATTGGGGCGCCTATGACGTGTATGATGTCGAAAAGCCCGGTTATACCCTGCGGTTTTATCATCTCCCGTATCATGGGTATCAAGCCGCGGTGTATTTGGAAGAAATTCGCGAACAGGAAGAATACATCCGTGAAAAACTGGGCGCGTTGCCCTTCCCTCAATTGACTGTGATCGAAACTCCCTATCTTTCTCAAATTCAGTTGGATTTTGAAACCTTTTTCAATTTCGAACCCCAAGAAACACGCAGTGCAGGCCGGGTCATTCATCACAACGCCATGCCCGGCCTGGCCGCTGTGACGGAAAACAATATATCGTATTTGGATGAACGAATGTGGCTCATGGAACGCTTCGACCATGACCCCCAAACCATCCCCTTCTATGAACAGATCCCCAATGTTCTCGAAACCATTCACAATCAGTTTTACGGCAACCTCATAGATGTGTATTTCGATCACACGCTTCAACCGGCGGGTGAGTACGCCTTTTGGTTGGAAGATCATTTCTCCGGATATGCATCCAGCTTGTTGGAAAAAAATCCTTGGCGGCGGCGCGAACAACTGCGCTTTGATGTGGGTATCAATCCACAACTGCCCCTGTCTGTGGCCCGCAGCGACTCATTGCTTGAATTGCGCAAAAAAGGCCAATACCCACAGCTCGAAAGCACGCGCGGACGCGGCCTTTTTCGCATGCTCCACCATTTGATGGGCGAAGAAACCTGGTGGAACTTCTTGCAGATTATCTTTCGAGACTACCGTTTTGAAGAACTTACCGCTGAGAAATTTTTGGCTTTGGCCGAAGATTTTTACGGCAAGCCGCTCAATTGGTTTCGGGAACAATGGTTGGAAGGCACCGCTTTGCCCAGTTATGAAATAATCACCGCCGAAGCGCGAATGATAGAAAAAAAGCTCGAAAGCGAAGTGGAGTATGAAACCGTTGTCACCGTGAAAAACCATGGGACGGGCCGTATGGCGGTTCCAATCTTTTTGGAAACCGAAATGGATTACGTCTTTCGCGACTTGTGGCTCGATGAGGGAGAACAAAACACCCTGAATCTACGGCTCCCTCACCGGCCCATTTTTGCCATTGTCGATCCCCAAAACTGGATTTTGCAAGAGCCTTTTTACGACAAAACACGAAAACGCCGTATGCACTCTGAAACCCGAGTGAATATCATCGGCGAACGGGGCAAGCCCACGGCTCCTCGAAAGGGTGATTTTGGCCGGAGGGGCCGTTGGCGTTAAACAAGGGACATCATGAAAATTTCAGAAATCGCTGTTCGGCGTCCCATCACCACTGTAATGTTTTTCTCGGCGATTGTGCTGCTGGGAATTGTCTCTGTGGTTCGCCTGCCAATGCAAATGCTGCCTGAATTTACCGAAGCCGGCGGCGGTGTTTTCATGATGAGCCGCAGCAACATGAGCATCGAAGAAGCAGAGCGCAAAATCATCAAACCCGTCGAAGGCGAAATTTTCCAACTCCCCAATGTTAAAAATCTTCGAGTCCACACCTGGGGCAGCCGCGCCTTTTTCTGGATTCAATTCGAATTTGGAACCAATGTCAAATACCGGATTGTCGACATTCAAGAACGCCTGGACCGCTTTCGACGTGAAAATTTTGAGAAAAACGAACTTGTCATTCACGCCTTTCCTTTTGAAACATCCTGGGTCAACAAACAGATTATGGATGTGGTGCTTAAAGGGCCGCGCTCTGATCCTGATTTTTCCATTATCGATGCTGAAGATATCCGCCAAAAATTGCAGGATATTGACGGGATATCTCAAGCCGAAATCTGGGGGGGAAAAAAGCACACAGTGGATGTGCGCATCCTCCAAGACCGTCTGCAGGAATTTCAAGTCCCCCTCTGGCAAGTGATCAACAAGGTGCGTACTTTCGCCAATGAACCGGTGTTCCTCGGCGATATTGAAGAGAACAACAAAAAATACTTCGTGCGTCTCGATGGCCAGTTTGATTCAACCCATGAAATCGAAGATGTTGTCATCAAAGAGAACGGGAATATTGCCGTTCGGCATTTGGGCCAGGTGGATGAAAGTTTCAAAGAACGCCGCTGGCGCCGGCGTATGGATGGCCAGCCCGCATTGGGCATGAGCATGGAAAAAGAAGCCCTGGTCAACCCCATCGAACTCTCCAATCGTGCTCATCAAGTGATCGCAAAAATCAACGAAGAACTCCCCCCGGGCTATGCGCTCACCGTCGTTTGGGATCAAGCCGAGGGAATCAAAGAATTGCTCAAGACCCTTGCCAAGTTGGCGATTGCCGGAGTGATTCTTTCGATGATTGTTCTTTACCTCTTTATTCGCAATATCAAAATGACTCTGATCATTTGCTTGGTGATTCCGGTCAGCGTTATTGCGACCTTCAACGCGATGTACTTCAGCAATATGACCTTGAATATTCTGACGCTGTTAGGCTTGGCCGTGGGTGTGGGCAGCCTGATCGATAGTTCTATTGTTGTGCTCGAAAATATTTTTCGCCACCACGAGCGCGGCAAAACTCCAGTGGATTGCGCCAAAATCGGAACCACAGAAGTGGGGATCGCGGTGTTTGCCTTTACCCTCACCAACGCGGTGGTGTTTTTGCCCATCGTATTTGTCGAAGGCATGATTCGGCTGATTTTTACTGAGGGCGCCCTCGCGATTGTGTATCCCATGATGATCTCAATGATCGTAGCACTCACTCTGGTGCCGATGGCCTCGGCCCGGGTGCTCGCTTTTATGGATTACGCAAAACGCCGCAAATCTCCTGGCACAGCCCATCAACCCGCCAACGCTCTAGGCATTCTACCCTCTTCTCCCTGGCATACGTTTCGCTTGTTCCTAAATAAAATTCCCACACCGAATATGAGCCATGTGCGCTTTGCCTATGCCAAGCTGCTTAAAAGCTGCCTGCGCCATCGCGTGCGTTTTCTTTTTGTTATTGTTCTGGTTGTCGTCTATACCGGGTATTACACATCCAGCGAAGTGGCCCGCGACACCTTTGAACAACCCGGACAGGAAGATTCTTTTTATGTATATGTGTATTTGCCCCAGGGAACCAAACAAGAAGTGACCATCAAAACAGTCGAAGCCGTCGAAGACATGCTGATCCGGCAGATTCCCGAAGCCGAACACATCCACGCTTGGATGCGCGAAGACGAAGCCCGAATCCGTGTACAACTGGTTGATACAGCTGAACGCGCCCGTGAATACGATACCATTCGTGAAGAACTTCGCCCCCATATGCAGCAATTTACCCAGGCAGAAGTGACTTACAACCGTTCACCCTCCCGCGGTGAAGAAGATTCGCCAGACATCGATGCCGGCCGCAGTGGCATTGTTGAAATACGCGGCCCCGAATACGACAAAATCAACACCATTTCTACGAATTTTTCTGAAGTGCTCTCACAAGTGAAAGATGTACGCGATGTGGCCAGCGAAACCGAAGCCGGACCTTACGAAGTGCATTTTGA
>CAZEZQ010000266.1:0-7182 GCA_964516245.1 uncultured bacterium
CGTTCAACGGGGATATTAAAGGATTTACAACTTTTAACAATTGACTCCTTTCATAAAGATTTATTGTGACTCAAGATATAGTGATTCACGTATGAATTTTATTTCCAAATTCCTCCCTTGATCGTCTGTAGCCTGTAAATTTTTGAAGGCAATCTCCGCTTTGCCTGTATCACGCACAGCAAAGAATAGCACTACTACTGACCCTTTTTCATCATCACATGCGCCGGCCACGTCCGCCTGAATCCGTTGATTTTTTAATTGTCCATCTTTATTCGCTTGTGAAGGGATGCTGAAGTGGGTATCCAAAGAGATTTCCCGGTTCCAGGCATCACCCAAACTCATACCCAAAAAAGTTATTCGCTCTTTTGTGAATAATAAATCAAATCCAATCTCTTTGATACGGCTCCCATTTTCTACCAAAAGGTCAAGCCTGATTATCTCACCCGGTTTCGTCTTTTTTATTTGTTGGGAATGATTCTCATTTTGCCATATCGCCTCGATTTTTGGCTGAATGGGCTGAATCGAAATTGTTGCAGAATTCACCACTTCGGCTGCACGATATTGATCTCCCGGGAATACTTCACGAATATGAAAACTAGTTAATTCAACGGTTGTTGTGGCGAAATGCGTTTTCGTCGCCGCACTCACCGCAATACGGGCAATTTCTCCACTCCCCGTCGCTCCATCATAAGGTAAGATGCTCCCCCCACCGGCCAAAAACAGAACCCCTTCTTCATAATCAATATTGGCTTGCACCATGGCTCCTTGAATTGCCGATTCCCACCATTGGCCCACTTGCACCTCACTGGATTCAATACGAATTAATTGGGGATCATAATGAAGTTCTGCGATATAACCCGATATATTTTCAGCCTCATCGATACGCAATGACATTTTTCGTGAAGGGCCAATCGGGTCCAAAAGCAATTCATCCGGTTCCAAACGTACTTTCGTATTTCTTCCCGTTGGATACCACTTTGGAGGATGTGACAGCGGGAGGATCTCCAAATCGATTGCTGCATCCTGCAACAAAGGTTCGGTTTGGATTTCAACCGCCCCTTGGCAAGCATGAATCACACCGAATGCATCCAACAGATAAAACCCTACTCCAAAAGGTGAAAGCTCAATATCCCGTACCAACCCCTCACCCAATTCTGGAAGATTGGGGATCGGCGAAGCCGTCTCGGAATTCACATAAAATAAACGGGCTTGTTTGGTTAAAACCAAAAATCCCTTCTCTGTCATCTCGATATCGATCGCCTGGTCATCATCAAGCGTAAGTGTATTCACTTGGTCGATGGTTGATGCATAACAAATGGAAATATGGCCATCCTCGAATAAAACCAAAAGCCGGTTGTTCTTTTTATCATATTCCAAATCGGTTACTTGTTTTCCATGATGAAGCGAGGGTGGCAACACCACCTGCGGGGGTTTGCCGCGAATTTTAAGATGATCCGCTGTCGCGATCCACATCCCTTTTCCCTCTGGGTCCATAGCGAACTTCGTACTTTGAGAGAGTGGAGTCCAAAATGAACGGGGAATCTTGGCCTCCCCCAATGGAACCAACACACCCTCAGAAGTTAATTGATACCCTCCATTCGAGAGTGTTTCCAAATCCACGATTTGCGGGTTGCGCGGCGATTCTGTCATTCCCCGAACAATTTCCGGTTCTTGAACTGCACCCGTTTCATCAATACTAAGGCCAACAATTACCCCCCAACGGTCTTGGATAAGAAAGGTATAAGTATCCTCCTGCGCCTCTGAAATAATGATGGGTATCAAAAGCCAATAGAAAATATAAAAAACAAAAATAAATTTTCTGACCATTCACAAAACCATTCACAAAAAAATTAAAATATGATGCCTTCTTCCGAAAATAGAAATATGATAAAAAGCCAATTTATATTCTATCACTTAAATCAGCAGAAACGACTGGAAGGTGTTGATGATTCCCCACTTCTCCGATACATAACAATCTCATTCACACGGTTAAGCGATTTATTGTTTGCAATTCTCTTGACACAACTCTGCTCACTCTCATTTTGCCAAATGAATTACGCCTCAGACCGCATTACTATGCTCCATGGAGATATTTTTTTGGCAGACATACAGAAAGAAGAAAACTACCGGTACTACTTTGAACGAAATGGAAGGCTCGATATTCTTCCCAACTGGTGGGTAAAAAAGATTGAATCCGATATCAACCAGTTGCCCATTCAACAAACCGGTTTGGTTCTAACACCCGAATCCCGGCCGGAACTGGCTGGCCAGAAGATCACCATTACATCCGCCACTCCCGCCATCGCCAGCCATTTGGAAATGTATCCAAAATACACTCATTTTTGGAGGCAATCTGGAACCTATCTACGTGGATATTTGGCCAATACTACCCAAACCAACTATCAACAGTTTTCTGTTCGTTTGGTGTTTTACGGGACCGATCAAAAAATCAAAAACATACAAGATGTAGAAATCTTTCGAGTATTCGGCAACACCATGAAACCATTCATCGTCAGTACCCGCCAAGTCCCTTGGAAAAAGATCAACCGAATCGATTTTCAACTAACCGCTTTTAGAAAGATGAAATAAAAATCACTCGATCTCCCCCCGTTTGCATCGTTCGGTAATTTCTTCTGACACCAATTGAATGGCCTCGTTTAACGAATAATTCAAGCGGGAGCCCGCTGCGCCAAAATGCCCTCCCCCACCGAAATACCGGGCAGACATTTCCACATTGTTATCCCCTTTTCCTCGCCAACTTACTTTCACTCTGCCATCTTCCAACTCCCGAATGTAAATGCCCACCCGCACCCCTTTGATCGTGCGCACCATATCCGAAAATCCTTCATCGTCCGCTTTTTTCGCGCCGCATTTTTTAAACATTTCTCTCGAGGTATACATCAATCCCACTTTCCCATCACAAAGAACTTGAACCGTATGAAATGTTTCCGACATCAATCGCATTCGGGCAAAGCTGGTGGTCCCGAATACCGGTTCGTATACTTCGAAAGGTTTCACACCCGCTCGCAAGCAATCCGCCGCAATGTAATGCGATTCGATGGTTGTATTGGGGAGGTGAAAATTTTGCGTATCGACAATCAATCCCAAATAAATGGGTTCCGCCAAATCCAACGTAAGTTCCAAACCTAACTGCTGCGCGATACGGTAAACAATAACTGTCGTAGACGGCGCTTCAGTATCGCTGATTTTCACTCCCTGAAAGGTTTCACTGCATTCATGATGATCGATGCAAAGTTTCTTTGCTGGGAGTTTTTCCATCGCCTCGCCCACGTTGCCCATTCGTTTCCAGAACGGGGCATCGAGCATAACCGCCACTTCCCGGTCTTCCCAAGAAGTAATTTGTGGATCGTAAATTTCGATATCACGAACATCATAAAAAGGCGCAAACATATCCCCTGGGTGATCGTCCATCACCCATTTGACATCTTTGCCCAATTTTTCCAAAATACCTTTGAATGCCAATGCGCTCCCAATCGCATCTCCATCGGGATTGATATGGCTGCTTACTAAAAACCGCTGTGATGACTCTAAGAGATTCAAAAAGTCTGTCCATACAGAAGACGAAATGGATTCATGCAAGGTCTTATCCTAACTAATAATTAAAGTAACGAATCCAATCAGTATAGAATCTCTATCATTTGGTTCAAGGATACATACTCACTAATTATGAATTTATGATTCAACTATAAGTCGATTTGGAGCGCAGTTCATAGACACACCTTGGAGCGCAGGCGTCCCGCCTGCATCTATAGATTGAACAAACACCCCCGCCTGCATTAAAAAATGCCTTTTCGCTATCTGGTGTGGGTAGAGGCTACAAAAGAAATAATTAAATTACTTTGAGATTGCATGAGTAGCTCAGCTGGTAGAGCATCTCGTTGCCAACGAGAAGGCCGCGGGTTCGTACTCCGTCTCCTGCTTCATTTCCACGCCCAAAATCATTCTTCGGGTTCTTGAAAAGTTACGGGTATAGGTTCACTGCGAACCTCATTCCAGAATGTGGCATGGGAAAACTGTGTTAAATCGATTTGGCTCAAATTTTCTGCATTGTCTTCAATCAACAACCGAGCGTTTTGAGTGGTTCCCAAAAATTCTTTTGCGATACTATTGGGTTGAATTTGCAAATTCGGCAAAGTTACGCTTTTGTTTTCTTGGGAATTCACTATCAACAAAGGCGGGTCTGTTCCTTCACGCAGGGGGTCGAAGAGAGTTTGGCCGGGTGTTATCTCCCACTCCAGACTATTCACGATAAAGGGCAATGAACTTTGGTTGTTAACATGAAGGGTGATATCGAACTGGGTCTGGCCGGGTATGATGGTTTGCGGGGATACGTCATACGTAAATGTGATCGGGCCATCCACATAATGAACATACAATTCTCCCCTTAGAAAGAAACTATATAGATCCTCACCCAAATCATTGACTGTAGTTCCGTTCACGTGAACGAGAAACGCTGGAAATGAATCAAGCGGTTTTGCAGGCAGCTCTTGATCTCTGATCGTATTACTTACGCCGATTGTCGAGTCGCCATAGGTGATAATGTTATTGTCCGGTTCAATCCCTGAGGCGACCCATGCAATAGTTACAAAGGTTTGTTCAAACCCAGGTACTGTAATGCGTTCGAGCGCTATGACAAATATTGAGTATTGCGGAGCTTCAGGATCGTTGGAAAGATCGGTGATGAATGTAGGAGTAACAAATTCGCCCGGCGTAAAAACACGAAATTCTTGCTTTTCTTCTTCTTTTGGAGGGATTTCTAAAGAGATTCCATCGATTTCATCCGGTTGATCCCGAACTTCAATCGTCCATTTCCCTTCTGGAGGAGCACTCCCTGGCGCTTCACGAAACATTTCAAAACTCAATGAATCCACTTCAACATCAACCAGGCGTATGAGCCCAATTCGGTCTCTTGCATCCTCACCAAAGTTTTTGATTTCAAAGGGGAGATTCGGCGAAATGGGGCCGCTTTCATCTGCAATAAGATTTTCATTTTTGTCATACAAAAGCAGCAATGGTTGAACAATCGGTAATACATTCCCATTAAAGCTGGGCAGATGGTATTGAACAGTAACCTTATTGCGTTCTCCTCCCCTTGGCAGGATCTCGTATATACGCGCATGAAAGGGTGGATGCAAAACATAGTCGTCATACTCGGCAGTCATGACGCCATTTTCAGGAGAGATCGTTACACTTCCAGATGGGCCTCCCTCCAATTGATTCTTCTGAAAGCTGGTTTGATACACATCAAACTTAATCATATTATCATCGCGTACCACCACGCGTCCATCAATACGGCCATCAATGCGTCGCGTCGAGCCACCAACCACACCATATTCAGCTAGAGCATCTTGAATAAATTGAGGGTACGTAGAAGAGAGGGTAAGCCGGTTTTTGAGGTAGAGAAACGGTGTCGAGGTAAAAAGGCCTTCGGTTTGATTGAAAGTTTCCAAAACAAATTCTTCTTCTTCCGGTTGGCGATCGAAGTTTTCACTTGCCCATTGAACAAACGAGCCCATCGAATAGGCATGCATACGTTTTCTATCGCCAAAATGTTGACGCAAGTATCCCACTTCCAAATCCAGATATTTGATGATCGCATCCTCGTGAACGTTCGTTTCGAACCATGCCGAACTGGCTTCCGCCCACCAATACACGTCGGTTAAATTGGCCAGTGTAAACGCATAATATTCATCTTGAACGGCGTGAAAATATTCATGAGCCGTGATTTCAAGGATCAATGTATCCGTTAAATCGTCATCCAAATAAATAGTTCCAGTAAAAGGAGAATAATGTCCATCTCCAAAACCTTCTTCATGAACAACCACATCGATTCTTCGTGACGGGGTCCGGAAACCCATTTCATCGGCAAGACGATGGGCATTGAGCAAGCCGCTCAGTACAGATCTCCCATAAACATCAATGGCCGTTTGTTGTTCAGCCGGTACTTGCCTGTGCCAAATGGTAAAACGGGGGTCTGTATCGGTTTCAGTAACAATTTTCAATGCGCTTAATACATCACGCTTCTTCCCAATGAAAAAATTGCTGAGATGAGTGGTTTCGAAGGTGGCGGTTCCTGCTTGTTGATCAAACTCAGTAGCGATTTCGAGAACTAACATTTCCAAGTCAGGATCATACAGAAATGCACTAACCTCTCCATTTTCAATTTCTTCTGCTGTGATCTGCCCTTGGTTGTATGGGATGGTAATGCGAAGAGGGGCATCGGATGGAAATTCTTCGACAGCTTGGTTGAATGTATCTTGCACAGCATTAACGAATACCATTTCGGAAACGATTTCAACATCAGTCTTCGCTGCCGGGTCCAAAATGCCGATAACCCTGCCTATGGAAAATGTAGTATTTTCCTCCAATGCATTGGGAGGGACTGTTAGTATCACATTGTCGCTTGTCATCATACCGCCTTGAGTTGAAATTTCAGCAGTTTGTTCAATCAATTCCTGTTCTACGGCAATTTGAAAGGATAATGGGTGGCTTTCATTCTGAAACGAAACCGTAATTGACACATCATGAAGACCGGCTTGACTTTCAGTAGGTGTCCACATCAAACCTAACTCTTCATCAACAACCATTCCATTAGGACCCGTGTCTAATACAAGTTCAAAATCCTTCACGTCACTCGGCAAGGTTGGAATGTATCGATAGAGACGGCCTACTTGCGCGGTTAAAGGGGGAACCTGCAAAAAAATGTTCCGGTCTTCTTGGCTTATATTTGGGACAAAGTATGAAGTTTTTTTCCAATCTTGGACCATTTGCAGCAACAATGTTTTATCTGTCTCATTGTCCCAATCAGATGCGAGCAAATACAAATCTTTGTAATCAATTTGGGCATCCTTATTTAAATCCGGTTCAATTTGAGCGATGGAACCAGTGATATGTTGCACAGATCCCATTTGGGTAAAATTAACAATTTCATCTGAATAAGATGCATCGATACTTGTAAGAACGAAAAAAAACAGTAGTGAAATAATAAAAACATTTTTAAAAATATTGTATATTCTCATAAGAAATCCCTCCATAATTCCCACAATTGTATACCATTTAAATAAATAATGTCAAATACTTTTTAGAAAATTGATAAATACGCTCTTAGTATGAATTAACGATTTAACTATAAGTCGATTTGGAACGCAGTTCATAGACACA
>CAZEZQ010000267.1:0-7180 GCA_964516245.1 uncultured bacterium
GGGGAGGAGTAAAAAAAGATCAGAGAGGGGTTTTTACTCGTTTGGGGGTGGGGTTTTGGGGATTTGTAGGGGGATTGTGGTTTTTTTGTTGGGGGCAATGTGAAAATAAAAATTGTGGGAAACGCCGTGGGTTTTATCGATGACTTTGCCGGCATAGATCCCTTCACGGATGTGGGGTTCTAGCAAATGTTTGTGATGGCCATTGAGAGTTACATGGGTTTCGATTTCCATGCTGGGCACAATTTTCAAAGAGCCGTATTCACGCTGATGCAGTTCGGCCCGGTCTAAAACAAAATGAAATGCAATCAAAGCCGATGCGATTAGGGGGAGGGCGAAAAGATAACGAAAGGCTGGTTTGCGATGCAGAGCTGGTAGATAACTCAATGCCAATAACATACTGGGGACGGCTTCGATGGAAAACAAATCCCAATCGCTTTCGATGCCCAAGTTGGGGTGCCAGATCCAAGTAAAGATCAGGAAGCAGGCAGAAAACACCAGCAAAAAGAGGCGGCCGTTTCTCCAAATGGATTTCACTCCGCATTGCCAAAGGCCTATCAGGATGATGGGCCAAAAAATCCACGAACGAAGAGCCCAGGCATACACGATATCCGTCAAATGGCCCCAGGAGAGCATGTAATAATAGGAGTCTTCGATGGGTTGAAACCAAAAGGGGACGTAATTGCTTTCGGGCGAGAGGCCGTGAATTCGCAAATGAAATACATCGGAAAATTCTTTTAGGAAAAAAGCCGCTCCAATTGGAATCGCTCCTAATGCCAAGCCTTTATAATCGTTCCAATTGTGTTTCAGAACCGGAAGCAGTAACAAAGAGGGCAGGGCAAATAGGGCTCCCAAATGCATCCACATCGAGAGCGAGTAGGCGAGCGTTGCGTGCAACATCGAAGCGCGGTTGTTAAGATAGCGAATTGCGGCATACGCATAATAAAAAAGCGAGGCTACAAAGATTGTGTAATATTCGGTATGGCCGAAACTGAGAATTAAGAAGCCGGAAGAACAATACAACCCCAACGCCCATAAACCGTGACCCCCCACAAAATCCCGGTTGAATAATAGAACGATCCATATAGCGACGGAAGCCGACAGGCATGAAATGAGATTGATTACGCTAAGGGCATCCCACCCCAGGGGACGCAACAATTGATAGGAGGTTTGCAATATGGCTTGTGATAATAGTTCGGTTTGCACCATCCAATAATGGCTGTCGATGAGCCGGGACAATTGGTCGCCGTCGCCTACGAAGGTTTGTGAACGATAGAGCCAGAAAAAACAGAAGCACAACAAGGCGATCCAAACCGGATGGCGGGAAAGAAAACAGCTCGCGGGAAACCGCGAGCTGTTTGGATTGGTTTGCGTAGCCGTAGTGGTGGTTTTCATGTGTAGGCTGTTTCGAACGCTTACATCATTCCAGGCATTCCGCCCATGCCGCCCATACCGCCGGGCATTCCACCGCCGCCGCCACCGGCGGGCATTTCCGGTTCGGGTTCGGGGATCTCGTAGACGAGGGATTCGGTGGTCAATAGCAAGCCGGAAATGCTGGCTGCGTTTTGCAGAGCGGTTCGAACCACTTTGGTGGGGTCGATCACGCCTGCTTTGACCAAGTCTTCCATTTGATCGGTCATGGCGTTGTAGCCGGTGTTGGCGGCTTTTTCTTTCAACACGTTTTGCAGAATCACGGAGCCTTCCTGGCCGGAGTTTTCGGCGATGGCTTTTAGAGGAGCTTTCATGGCCTCTTTTAATACCTGGGCGCCGTGCCGTTCATCTTCGGGAAGGTCCAAGTCATCGATTACTTTCATTGCCCGGGCCAGCACCACGCCTCCACCGGGAACGATGCCTTCTTCGATGGCTGCGCGAGTGGCATGCAGGGCGTCTTCGACACGGGC
The DNA here is from genome assembly GCA_964516245.1 of uncultured bacterium. Classification (GTDB taxonomy): domain Bacteria; phylum Hinthialibacterota; class Hinthialibacteria; order Hinthialibacterales; family Hinthialibacteraceae; genus CAZEZQ01. The sequence continues at coordinate 1,899 of CAZEZQ010000267.1, forward strand.
TTTCTTTTCTTTCATTTCCGCTTCGGTTGCGGCACCCACGCGAATGATGGCCACGCCGCCAGACAATTTCGCCAGCCGTTCCTGGTATTTTTCGCGGTCATAATCTGAGGTGGTTTCTTCGATCATGCTGCGCAGTTGTTCCATGCGGTTTTTGATATCGGTTTTCTTGCCGCCGCCTTCGACGATTGTGGTGTTGTCTTTGGTGACAATTACTTTTTTGGCGCTGCCCAAATCGTTGAGATTGACGCTATCCAATTTGATGCCCAGTTCTTCGGAGATCATCTGGCCGCCGGTGAGAATGGAGATATCGGTGAGCATGGCTTTGCGGCGGTCGCCGAAGCCCGGGGCTTTGACTGCCGCCACATTCAAGACTCCGCGAATCCGGTTCACCACCAATGCCGCCAAGGCTTCGCCTTCTACGTCTTCAGCTATGATGAATAGGGGGCGGTTGCTTTGCGAGACGTTTTCAAGCACGGGAAGCAACTCTTGCAAATTCGAAATTTTCTTGTTGACAATCAGGATGTAGGGATTTTCCAATTCGCATTCCATACGTTCCTGGTTGGTTGCGAAGTAAGGGGAGAGATAGCCGCGGTCGAATTGCATGCCTTCTACGGTGTCTAATTCTGTGTGGAGGCCTTTGCCTTCTTCTACCGTGATCACACCGTCTTGGCCCACGGCTTCCATGGCGTCAGCGATAATATCGCCGATGGTTTTGTCGTTGTTGCCCGAGATGGCCGCGACCTGGGCCACTTCTTCTTTGTCTTTCATGCGTTTGGCCATGGATTGAATTTTTTCCACCACTGCTGCCGTGGCTTTGTCAATCCCGCGCTTCAACGCCATTGGATCGTGGCCGGCAGCCACCATCCGAAGGCCGCCGCCAAAAATGGCTTCGCTCAACACCGTAGCGGTAGAGGTCCCGTCACCGGCCATATCGCTGGTTTTGGAGGCCACTTCACGAACCAAGCGGGCTCCCATGTTTTCTACGGGGTCTTCCAGTTCTACTTCTTTGGCGACGGTAACCCCATCCTTGGTCATGGTGGGGGCACCGAACGACTTATCAATGGCTACTACCCGGCCTTTGGGTCCTAATGTTACTTTGACTGCTTGGGCGAGTTTTTCCACGCCGCGAAACAATGACATGCGAGCATCTTCGTTGAATTTTAGCAATTTTGCCGCCATCGTTATTGTTTCCTCCTTCTTATTGTTTTTTTATCTGATTTTTCAAGATTGTTTATCCGAAACAAAGATTCGTTAAATCCTTACGACACTATTTTTGGGCATCCACCCGGTAAACGCCTCATTGCCCGGGAGGGTGATTCGTACCCAATCATCTTTCGATTCATCCACAATCACTTTGGTTCCTTCATGCAAGGTGAAGGCGGTGGAAAATTCATCACTAGGAGCCGTTTTTACATCCACAGCGGAACGCATAACGATTGCTTCCGTGACATACTCGTATTGATAAATTTTTATTCCGGAGGACAATAGGAATATTATAAAGACTACCCCCACGATCAAGCAAGGGATACGAAGCCTAGGTCTCCATCTGTCTGAATCTAACCAAATATAAGCGGTCAAACACAAGACCCAGATCCAGAACAAGGCCAAGGTTAGGTATAAGCTTTCGCGCAAATTGAAAAAATTGTGCATTGCTTTGAACACAGCGGCGGTGCCAGTGGGTTCAGGTGGTTTGAATTCTTCATCCACGATTTGATTGCGGGCGTAGCGAAAATTGACCCGTACGTCTTCATCGCGGGGCAAATAGTTGAGCGCCCGTTCGTACCACAGAAGGGCAGGGCCCAGTTGTCCCAACCGAAAATAGGTGTTCCCCAGATTGTAGGCCAGGTAGCCGTTTTCTATCCCCTGTTGTGAAATGTATAAATACCCTCGCAGGGCTTTTTCGAGTTTGTTATTGCGATAGGCTTCGTTGGCCTCTTGCAGCAGCGCCGGCAAACTCTCGGTATGTTTGTAGCCCTCCGGAAGCGGCACATTCTTCACTTGTGATTGAACGCCGGATGGAATCAGGGAAAAAAGCAACAAGAAAAATAGTACGAGACTATGAAACCGAAAACAAAATCGTTTTTTATGCATGAGATTTTTGGTTCATCAACGCGCTCAATACACGTTCTGTTTTTTGATAGTCGTGTTTCACCTGTTCAGGATCGTTGGCCGCTCCGCTAAAGCGAGCGGCGTCAAATTCTTCCAGCAGTTGGATGACTTCTTCGGTGCAGGATTCTGATACTCCATTTTGAGGCAATGCCTGGCGCAGGTCTCCACTGGTCATTCCCGCACAAGCAAGGTTCCAACGGTTGGAGATGTAATCGGTAACGGCTTTGCCCAGTTGAGAATAAATGGATTCGGTATTGCCCGACTGCATCGATTGGCGGGCTTCGTTTAACAATCGTTTGGCTTGTTTGGGAGCCGTTAAGCTTTTCGCCACTTTTGGGTTGTGCTGCAAATACTCTCTGCGCCATTTCAAGGTGACTGCGAGGACAAGCACCAGTAAGGCCAGAACGGCCATCAACCAATATCTGAGGTCGAAATAGACCGGCATGAAGACATTGGAAATAGCTAGAGTGGATGTATCGATGTAACGGAAATCGTCGCCAATGCGTGTGATGATGCGGCGGTTGTTGGCAAAGCCACCTCCACGAGCCTGATTGGAGCCGGGAATGATGTTTAGTGAAATGGGATTGGTTTTTAATACTTGATAGGCTTCTTGTTCTGGATCGAAATACGCGTAGCGCACAGGCCCGATTCGATTGGCGGTGATATCATGGGGCAGGAGAGGATGGCTGTAAGTAATTTGGCCCCGCATGCCATCTTTTCTCACCTGAATATTTTCTTCGCGGGTGGGGTCGTATTGATCGAACTTGCTTAAATCGGGCAGAATGGGATCGGGGGCATTTTTGATATTGCCCTGGCCGGCGAGAGTTACTTTGAGAGAAACATGGCTGCCTTCTTCTATATCGGTGTCTTCCACAGTGCTGGTTAGTTGGAATTGGCCCACGGCGCCTTCGAAGATATCCGGTTTGTTTTCGGTGGGTAAGGGATTGACTTGAATGTCAACCGGTTTGGATTGAACCGTGGTTCTTATAAACCGCCTGGGGAAGATGGTGCGCCGGTCTGAAATGTTGCAATGCAAGCGGATTGAATCAATCGTATGTTTTCCGGGTGTGAGGGGATAGAGGACATAACTCATAATGGGAGCGCGCACCAGAGAGCTGCCCGACAAGCGTTCAATTTGCTGTTTGATTTCTACCTGTTCTTTCCAAAATCCTTGGAATTGATTGCGGCTGTCTTCTATTTTTTGAATGCTAATATCGCGTACGTTCATGGGATAATACAGGTAATAGGTGAGGATGATCTCTTCACCCAGGTAATATTCATTTTTTTCGAGTTCGGCGAGCATGGATAGTCCATGTTCATTTTGCTGAGATTGATTGGGTATGGAGCGGGAAGATGGATTGGATGAAGATTGGTTTTGTGAGGAAGAGGAAGAAGATGAGGAGGAATTTGAATCCATGATGGTGATGCTTACAGGCTCGATCGAAGTCGAGGTTTTGGGCAGCTGCATATTGGTAAATGCATATTGGCCCGCTTCGAGTGGGGTTACACGATACGTCAATGTCAGAGTTTTGACGGAAGTGATTTTTCCGTTTACAAAATTTACGGATTGTTTGTGATTTTGACCTACCAGTTCAACTACGGTCCACTCGTATTCGGGGATTTGAGGGGAACTCAACGCCTCCCCCCCGTCAGCAACAATGGTTACATAGAGGGAAGTGGATTCTCCCAATTGCACGACATTATCTTTTAGTTTCATAGACGCACTGATATTGGCGTAAGCGGACGGCATCCCAAGAGCGGCGGCGAACGCCACTGTGAGAATGCCTATGAACAAATGGCTTATCCGACTCAGTGATTTGCTCATGATATCTACCAGTTCTTTTACCAATCTTTTTCCACGCGAATGCCCCGGGCTGGGATTTTGCGGCGGACTTTTTTACGTTCATCTTTTTCGTTTTGTTCAAGGTTGTCTAAAATCTGCTTGACCTGCTCTTCGGTTAATTCGCGGTCCTCTTGTTTTTGCTGCTGCTGCTGCTGCTGTTGTTGCTGATTCTCTTGATCTTCTTGCTCTTGTTGTTGCTGCTGTTGTTCTTGCTGATCTTGTTGTTCTTCTTGCTGTTCTTGTTCTTGATTTTGCTGTTGCTGTTGTTCTTGCTCTTGATTTTCTTGATTTTCTTGCTCTTGTTCTTCTTGTTTTTGTTCTTGCTCTTGTTGTTGCTGCTGCTGCTGATTTTGATCGTTCTTTTCTTCGTTCATTTTGTCTTTCAGCCGTTTTCGCGCGAGTTCCAAGTTGTATTTGGCGTCTTGGTCGTTTGGATTCAGGCTGAGCGCTTTTTTATAGGACTCGATGGCATTGGTGTAATCTTCTTTGCGGAAATGGGAATTTCCCATTGCATAGTGGGTTAGGAAAGCCAATTCGTCGTTGGCCGAACCGATGATGTTGCTGTATTCTTCCAAGGCTTTGTCGTAATCGCCTTTTTTGTAATAGACATTGCCCATGTTGTAATGCAGTTTGTTAAATTCTTGAGAATTTTCTTTTGCATCGATTTCAGAAGATAGATTGTTGTATTTTTGAAAGGCATCGTCGTATTTTTGTTCGTTAAACAATTGGTTGGCTTGTTCGGCTCGTTCGCGAATGGGGTTGAGCCAATTGATTTGAACCAAACTGAGTATCAATACTGTAATTGATAAGGTTATTTGTTTGTATGTGTTCTTCATTATTTTTCCTCCTGTGAGGATTGTTTGTTGAAATTTGCTTAAACAAGAGGCCGGCTCCGCGGGAGCGCCGCCATGGCGTATTTTCAACGTCGCCTCCTGACGGCAACGACAGACCCTTCCACCAAACCAGTTGTTACTATAAAGGAGAACGACTCTCGCCGAGCCGGGCTGATTGAAAGTTCGAATCAATCACACCAAAAAACACGTGAGGCATTCAACGATAATTCCTTAATGCTTTTTTTCATCATCATTATGGATTATGCTGGCCATGTATATGAATCAGAAGGCGTTCAATCAAACCGGCTCCGCGGGAGCGTCGCCCTCCTGACGGCAAAATCTCTTACCCCCCCTTAAAAGGGGGTGGATGGGTTTTGGATTCGCCATTGGTTTATGTATGCTTTTCAGACTACTATTGTTTTATGCTTTTATCGTTTTCATACCTGACGATCCGGCAAAAAGTAAAATCCAGCATTTTGATGTACCACATCTTGGAG
>CAZEZQ010000268.1:0-7138 GCA_964516245.1 uncultured bacterium
TATTGAAAACTTACATCAAAATTAAAATTTTCAAAGGGATATCAGTTTTCCTGATAGAAAACAGAAAAAAACCAGCTGCACCTTTACTCATTTGCTTCATTAGTCAACAGAATTTCGTGCGATTGCCCTGCCCCTCCACTCCGCCGGGACCGATCTCGAAACATTCGATTACACCCCCGGCTTCTGCCCCCAGGCCGAGCGCGCCGCCCGCGAAACCATCAACCTCCCCACCCGCCGCAAATTCACTTTTCCACAATCTTCTTTCCAGAGTTCACATCCCCTAAAACATCCACTTGACTTCTAAGATAAGTAAAGACAAAATCCCTAGTTACACAAATTTTCAAACGATGTGTATCTGCTAAAATCCTTTTAATTTATAGCATTTTTGCTGTGAATTATAATTACACCTTCTTGGTGATACAATTATCAGCATTTGTATTTGTGGAAAGAGGTTCCAAATTTATGTACAAGACTTTATTATATCGTACGGTTTACAGTATTTTATTGATTTTCTTTTTTAGTGAATTACCACATGCACAAAATGAGATACTATACTCTACTAAAAACCGCTCACCCTTAACTGTTCCAGAAGCAGTCAATCAATACGGGAGTAACTATTTCACCCGAAATGAATCTCAAATACTTCAAATAATTCAAAACCGCCCTGTCACAGAAGATTATATATTGGGATCAGGAGATGGATTGTCAATCAAATTCACGGGCGTCACAAATCAGACCTATCGCGAACACATTAATTTTAATGGATCCATCACATTCGGCAATATTCCCACATTCTCATTGAGTGGATTAACCCTGCAGGAAGCCAGGGAAAAAATTCGCGAGATAGTTGCTGAGGAATATAAAAATGTGTTTGTTGATATTGATGTGTTTGAAATAAAAAAAATCTCTGTAGTAGCAAACGGATATGTGCGCAACCCAGGGGCTTATGTTGTTCCTGGAAACAGCAATTTGATCGAATTGATCTATCTATGTGGAGGCCCGACGGTAAATGGCAGTTTTCGCACCATAGAATTCCACCGCAATGGAAAAGAGCATTCTCTGATTGACCTATATGATTATTTTATCTCCGGCAAAGGGTCACACATTCGCTTACAGGATGGAGATCAGATCATTGTTCCCGAAGTGAAAGAAACAGCCACAATATATGGAGAAGTGAATTCTCCGGCCCGCTATGAATATCAAGATACGGCTGTATTGCGTAATGTTTTGGAACTGGCGGGAGGAAATACACCAAACGCCTACATGGATCGAATTCAATTGTCACGCAAAACTGATATTGGCGAATATGAATATATTGAGCTGTCATTTTCCCAGAATCAGAATTTTTCAATCCAAGATGGCGATATAATCAAAATTCCAACAAGGATGGAAATCATTAGAGAAGAAAATATTGTTGTAAATATAGACGGGCAAGTTCAACATCCTGGCAGTTATTATTTGCCCAAAGGAACAACCTTGAAGGAATTAATTGAAGCCGCAGGCGGTTTAAGAAACAATGGATTTTTGGATGGAGTGGTTCTAACTCGAAACGCATTGAAAAATGACGAACAAATGATAAGAAATAATGTGTTCCAACATGTTGAACGGCAACTCTTACAACTGCAGACCACATTAGCAGAAAATGCCATTTTGAGTGAAGATCAAAAATTGCTTCTGAAAGCGCAGGACTATCGTAAGAACATAATGAACAATCTGGGAACCACAATGATTCCCGGCAGACTTCTATTTGATCCAGAACAAGAGAATCCAGAATTGCACGATCAAGACCGCATTACAATTCCCCCCATTCCCGAAACCGTATTGGTAGCCGGCGCGGTCTATAACCCAGGTTCACTGATTTACCATTCGAATTGGAGTGTTGATGATTATTTGAATCATGTAGGTGGAGTTACAGAAATTGGAGCCAAAGACAAAATATATATTATGAAACCTTATGGATATGTATTGCCAAAACATTCACAAACCGTTCAAATTGAAAAAGGCGATATCATCGTTATTCCCCCCCAAATTGAAATGAGCTTAGGAAATCTAAACCAGTGAGTTTTTCATATGAACAATAAAAACCACGATACAAAAAATCAAAATCAAATAGACAAGTATCACCATCAGGGTAAGGAGGATGATGATTTTTATATTGACGAATCACTAATTCATCTGTTTCGAATTCTCCTGCCACGTATGAAATGGATTATATCCGTCTCTTGTGTCGCAGCCTTTTCGGTGGCATTGTATTTGTATTTGTCTCCCCGCACTTACGAATGTACCACTGTTGTGGCCCCGGATGTAATGCGAGATTTTTCTTCTGTTGACTTGGTGCAATTGCGGGCTGGCGAAGAATCCAGTTCGATGCCATTCGCATCCCAGCTATCACAGTTGCAAACATTAGCTACATCATCTCAAGTGAAAAAAAACATTATTGAAGACCTTGGTTTGAGAAGCAAGTGGGAATGTGAAACGATTCGCGATTGTATAGACAGATTGGATGGCATCTATTCTGTTCGTGAAATTCGGAATGTAGGACTGGAACTATCGGCGCAGCATGAAAATAATGAGTTGACATTAGAACTGGTTGAGAAAGCCACAGAATTAACCAACCAATATTTTGAAAATTATATGAAATCCAAAGCAGAAAAATCCATCAAGCAAATCAGCAGTTGGATTCATGATGTGACACGTGAAATCCAAAAAATATCAAATGAATACATTCAATTTGCATCCGAGCACAACATTACTGATTTGCAGACACAATATTCTTCCGGATCAAGTTTGTTGTCAACGATCAAAGAAAATATTGTATTAAAAGAAGCCGAACGGGCAGAAATGCTCGAAATGCATGATGAGAATTCCAAAGAGCTCAAACCAATCGATGCATCTTTAAAAAGGTTGCGTGAAACCTTGGATCAACTTATGAATGGAACAGAAACGGATGGTGTGTATCCCCCTCTTTCTGAATTTGAACGATTAAAACTGAAATCTGAAGAATACAAAAACCATTTGAATACTCTACAAAACCGTGCCGAGTTATTCAGCAAATCACTTGCCGCCGCTCAAATCGAATCACAAAAACAATCCACATCCATTATGGTTTTGGATGAACCCTATGTAGAACCAGTTGGACAGGGGACCATAAAATTTGCTGTCTTGACTGCCATTGGAATGTTCTTTTTCCTGTGCGTGGCAATAATCCTAAAAGAATATTTTCTCAATTTGTATCAAATGTGTAAGCAGAGTGATACGAAGTAATGAAAATTCTTTTTGAAGGCCAAAGCTTTTTAGCACCTATGACAGGTGTTAAAAGAGTGACCTATACGTTGCTTCAATGTTTGGATGAAAATCCAGATGTTAAAAAGATACAAGTATTTGTAACTGTATTTCCTATTGGAAAACATTGGAAATCATCCTATGAAAAGTTAAAGCAAATTGATGTATCACCCAAAGTGGCCTTTGCCAGAATTCCTCTACCTTTGGGAATATTAATAAAATGTTGGAACCATCTCCAATATCCTACTATTGATAACTTGTACAGAAATTTTGATTTGTTTGTTGGATTGGCTCACATTTTCCCGCCATGCAAAACGACTCCTGGAATTTTTATGGTACATGATATATCGATACTGGAACATCCTGAGTGGTATCCTCCTTCGGCAAAAAAATACCAACAACAAATCATTCATGGAATTCGCACTGCGAAGCAAATTCTTGTCCCTTCAGCCCATGTTAAAAACAAGCTCATTGAAATGAATTGGCGGGATAAAAATGATATCCATGTAATTTCATGCCCTTTGTTGGGTGAATATTTCCAATTCAAACATGACAAAAAAAAGGAAATGCGAAAAAAATTATTTGATAATACAAATTCATATTTATGTTGGATTGGCGATATACATCCAAGAAAAAACACGGTTTTATTAGTTCAAATACTTCATAAATTACGCAATCTAGGTTGCAGAGATTTAAAACTTGTCTTAGTGGGTACTTTGGGGTATAAAAGCAAAGCAACAATCGAATTGGCAACTACCTTGGGCTTCAAGATTTTATATTGGAAAAACCATGAAGAAATCACCAGCGATTATGATATACTCTTAACAGGATATGTGAATGAAGAGATCAAAAACACCATTTTGGCGGCTTCTGATATCCTGGTATTTCCTTCATTCGATGAAGGGTTTGGTTATCCGATTTTGGAAGCCATGGTTTCAGGGATTCCAGTTGTTTGTTCCAAGAGAGGGTCACTCCCAGAAGTGGCAGGTGATGCGGTTGAACTTGTTGATTCTGTAGAAAATGCAGATGTCTATGCGCAAAAAATCCAATATTTGTTGGAACACCAAGAAAGGTACTACCAGTTACAACAATTGGGGATTAAGAGAAACAAACAGTTTTCAAAGATTCCAGGAGACGAATTCCTTTCAATTTGCAAGAATGCTCTGACGGAGAATCGTTAGAATAATAATATACATTTGTCTGTAACATGAGTACCGGCAGTGAGATTGAGGCAATTGGATTGATGAAAAACCATTTTGATGTGGCATTTGATATTAGTTTTTTACCTACCACAGGTGGATTGGGTACGTACACAGCTCAATCCTTGAAAAATTTTATTCATTATGATTCCGGCCGGAATTATCTTTTGTTAGAAAATGAAATTGCATCCAATACAAATCAATTTCGTCAACGAGAAATCAATTGGAAAACACGCTGGAAACCTTTTCCGCCCAATTGGCATTATGAAAAAACATCGCGGCGTTCCAGAATCATGTGGATGCTTTTTGATCTACCGAAACAAATAGAGAAATATAAACCCCGTATTTTTCATTCTTTAGACAATGTCACCGTCCCCAAAAAAGTTGAATACTGTGCTACCGTATTGATTCTTCATGATATGATTCCTATATCGCATCCACACTTCTGTCGATGGCGGGATGCTCTCATGTGCCGTTGGTTGATCGGCCGTGCAGTCTACAATTCCACAAAAATTATAACAGTCTCTAATTATTCAGCTGAGCAAATCATGAAATATTATCCTGAAGCCAAAGAGAAAATAGAAATTGTAAAAGATGGTGTAGATCACAATCGGTATTATCCTATTTCAGACCGTGAAAACATGGCAGAAAATCTCAGACAAAAATATCTTTTTTATTCATCGAAATTTATATTGCTTGTTACTACCTTAAGCCCTCGTCGAAATTTGGTCAGATTTCTAAAAGCGTATGCCAAACATTTGAAACAAACGCAAGACTGGGATACTTGCGTGGTAGTGGCTGGATGTCGAGGCTGGAAGGATCAAGACGTATTTCATACGATTCAAAAGCTGTGTTTAATAACCCGGGTGCATTTCTTGGATTATGTACCAGACGATGAATTGGTTCGCCTTTTTCAAGCAGCCTTTGCCGTGGCCCAACCCAGTTTGTTGGAAGGATTTGGGCTGGTTGTATTAGAAGCAATGGCGTGTGGCACCCCTGTATTGTGTTCATCCACTACAGCGCTTGGTGAAACAGCAGGAGATGCAGCATTAAAGATGGATCCTTATGATGTGAATTCAATGGCCAAAGCCATTGGCAAAATAGTTAATGAATCAACACTTCGAAAAGAATTGTCAGAAAAAGGGATCGAACACGCTCAACAATACAGTTGGGTTGAATCCACAAAAAATGTGATTGAAATATTCAATTCTTTGCTTCATGAATCTTCCACAGAGTAAATAAAATCAATACTTCATTCTTTTATTCGCTATGAATCAATCTTTCGCTATCTTCTTCAAATGGCAATCGTTCCTCAAAATTCGAAACCAACGAAGAGATACTGGGTGATACCGATACGGTAATATCATATTTTGAACAAATTTCTTTTACTTTACTAAATATCTCCGTTTCTGTCTGCTTTTCCCAGGTTAATAAGATATTGGGTTTATGCAATTCTGCAATCGATGCCAAATCAGATACATTTCCCAATACATTCACACCAGAGATAGTCGAAAATCGTTTCCATTCTATATCTGAAATAATGCCAATGATGTTGCAGTTGATATATGGCATCCTTTCTAAGGTGTTTAGAAACAATTCGGTTTCCAAACCCACACCATACATCAATACTTTTGTTTTAGGCTGCGCTTGTTTCCCTCGATATTTTTGCATGAACCAAAATGTTGAAATACTCATAGAGATCAGCGCAAAAAGTATCAAATCAAACAAAAGGGCAAGACGGGAAAAATTTTGAATGTCGAGAAGCAGATGGATGGATAAAATCACACCGGTGCCAAGCAATGATGTTTGAAGAATGCGAATATATTCTTTCTTGATCAATTCTGTACCCGAAGAAATAGCGGTTGGCCAGATTAAAAAAGAAAGAGCGGAACGAACCATAAACACTAAAAACAAAAACCATTCTGCATGTACATACCTCATAGCATTTTCATTCGGAAGCCGCAGGAAATGAGCGATCCAAAACGAAAAGGCGCCTAAAATCCCATAAATTACTGCGACGGCTAGATGAGTGAAAGCCTGGCGAATCGATTCAAAAAATCCCACACTAATTAAAACATCGTGGCTGGCAATGTAAAACAAACGGGCGCTGATCAGTAGAGAAGGCAAAAGCAGCATGTCCACCACATGAGCGCTAAGAATCAAATCACGTTCTTCATAAACCAGCATTAGTGTCATGATCAACAATAGAGAAGAAAAGAAAGACGCTTTGATAATTCGCACAAGATAGCCAACAGACAACGATGATGAAAGTGGGTACCGGTGCAAGGCAAAAAAGAAAAACACTAGGGGACGAATCCATAAATTATTCTGCATGGCGATTCGCAATTGTGATTGTTCCATCGATAGGACACCACCCTGCTGAACCAACACATAAGCACCATACAAGCAAAGGCAGGAAATTAGCGTATCTGAAACCAGCATATGAAAATGCCAATAACGTACAATAATCCATTTTGGGGTTATGGTTCGAGTCAGTAGAGACCAACTTACACAAAACAAAATATAGATATCAAGCCAAATTGATCTTTGTTGTATGTATTGAATTTCATTATCCAATTTATCTGGAAGGATGTGGCTGATGTAGAATTCTTCATGATCGAGACAATTTGATGGATAAAGATCAGTTTCATGCGGGA
>CAZEZQ010000269.1:0-1894 GCA_964516245.1 uncultured bacterium
ACTTACACCTTTGTGAATGGCATGCTTAGTGAATCTGAAAAAGAAAAATGCCGCGAGGTGATGCGCATTCGCGGCAAAGAAATGTACAACCATCTTCATCCCGATCATTTTTGGGACCCGTATTCCAGCCACAGCAACCGCGCCTGGCATTTTTTGGGTGAAATCGGCATCGCATTTCTAGATGAAATCCCTGAGGCCGATCAGTGGGTGTGGTTTGCCGCCAACGTGTTCACCAATGTCTATCCCGTGTGGAGCGACAGCGACGGCGGCTGGCACGAGGGCATGCAATATTGGCGCAGTTACATCGGGCGGTTTACCTGGTGGGCCGATATCATGCGGGCTGCGATGGATATCAATGCCTATAACAAACCGTATTTTTCTGAGGTGGGATACTATCCCATGTACCTGCAGCCTCCTGGAACCAATGGCGGTGGATTCGGCGATCTCAACGCTGATGAAGAATCGGAAGATAATGTCAACTTGGTGTCGATCTTCGCAGTACAGGCGCAGAACCCCTATTGGCAATGGTATGTGGATGTACATGGTGGAACCGAAGAACACGGCTGGTCTCACCCCCAACGCGGATACATAGGCTTTATTCGTGGTTCATTGCCGAAAGTTGAAGCCAAGTCTCCGAAAGAATTGCCATCATCACGCTGCTTCAAAGGCACTGGACAGGCCATGCTCAACCGCACCATTTTGGATGCGGAAGATAATGTCGAAATCATCTTCAAAAGCAGCCCCTTCGGCACTCAAAGCCACGGGTACGAATCGAACAATTCGTTTTTACTTTATGCTTTTGGCGAACGGCTTCTGATTCGTACCGGTAGGCGCGATATCTACGGCAGCGATCATCACCGCAATTGGATGTGGCACACCAAATCGGCCAACTGCATCACAGTGAATGGCCAAAGCCAAATCGGGCATTCGGCTGCCGCGCAAGGCAAAATCCTCGATTTCCAAACCAGCAATCATTTTGATTATGTTTCGGGCGAAGCCGCAGAAGCGTATGAAAAAGGGGTGCTCGATCAATTCACCCGGCGAATCTTGTTTCTCAAACCCGGCACGGTTGTGATTGTCGATACACTCAAAGCGCCAACACCTTCTTCATTCGAATGGCGGTTGCATTCTCCCAACCAGATGAATGTTGATTCTCAACACGCCATTCATGTGCAAAATGACAATGCCAATTGCCAAGTGAATTTCCTCTGGCCAGAGTCATTGAATATAGAGCAAACCAACAAATTTGACCCGCCGCCGCGCCCGCGCGTAAAACTGGTGGAGTATCATTTGACCGCCACCCCAAAGCAGAAAGCCCAGCAAGAAACATTTGTCACGATTCTGCAACCTTACAAAAAAGGCGATTCGGCCAATGGCAAAGCCGCGCTGAAGAAAAAGGTTTCTGGATTTGAAATCCATGTTCCACTGAAAAACCATGATGCGGTAGTGTGGGTGAACGAGAAGAAAGAAGAACAAGACTATGCGTTTCAGAATGAGTCGATCACATCAAGCGCATTTCTAACCGCAGCAATGCTTGATGAGAATGAAAAGGCACACATATTTCAATCAGAAGACTAAGCAAAGATATTGCATTTTTCTAAATTCAATATCCATTGGGGAGGGCGAATCTCCTGATGAGCCGCTTGTTGCTGTGAGGAGGGCGAGGTTGCAAATGCGCCGTGGCGCGCTCCCGCCGAGCCGGTTTGATTGATGTGACTCTGGTTAACACAAATGGATTGCATATTCCTTACTGTATTGAATGTATATTGTTATCGATCATTTCGAGCAAGCGATAAATCGTTAGACTCTGGTATTTCTCAATTAAAAAATATGGTATTGTTAAAGTGTGTATGAAATAAAATATGTTAGTTGGGAAGCGAAAGGAACAACATGA
>CAZEZQ010000269.1:1994-7135 GCA_964516245.1 uncultured bacterium
AGAATTCATTCTCTCGCCGATTGTTTTTAACCGCAGCTGCTGGAACGCTGGCCATGGGGTGCGCCACACCATCTTCAATGAAAACACCACGGCGTACGCTGTCTCTCAAACGAAGTGGATATGTCTCTCCTAATGAAAAACTCAATGTAGCCGGGATTGGAGTCGGCGGCAAAGGCAGAAGCGATATCGAACGTTGTGATACCGAAAATATTGTGGCCTTGTGTGATGTCGATTGGAAACGTGCCACGGGTACATTCAACAGCTTTCCCAACGCTAAAAAATATAAAGATTTTCGCAAGATGCTCGATGACATGCCCGAAATCGATGCCCTGACAATTTCCACAGCAGATCATACCCATGCCGTGATTGCCACCCATTGTATGGAACGGGGCAAACATGTGTATGTACAAAAACCATTAACGCATACGGTGAATGAGGCCCGGGTACTGCGGCACAAAGCCAAAGAGTACAACGTTGCCACGCAAATGGGAAATCAAGGCAATTCCAACGATCCCACCCGGTACTTCTGCGAAATGATTTGGGATAACATGATTGGCAATGTTTATGAAGTTCACTGCTGGACCAATCGGCCTATAGGTTGGTGGCCACAGGGAGTTCCAAATGCGTTGCCACCCCAAGAAGTGCCAGATCATATGGCTTGGGATCTATGGCTTGGCCCAGCTCCTTACCGGCCCTATAACGAAGACTATGCCCCATTCAATTGGCGGGGCTGGTGGGATTTTGGCACTGGCGCATTGGGTGATATCGGGTGCCATGGATTAAACCCAGCCACCCGCGCTTTGCGCTTGCATGCCCCATATAGTGTGGAATGCATCCATGCCAAAGATTTGAACGATCAAACCTATCCCACAGAATCGATAATTAAGTATAAATTCCATGCCCGGCAAGCGTTCCCGCCCTTAACTGTGTATTGGTATGACGGCAAATTGAAACCACCCCAACCGGAAGGTGTTCCCAGTACGATCAATCCCAGCGAGCGCGACAATGGATCGTTTTATGTGGGAGATGATGGCATCATCAGCATAGAAACCCATGCCGATGACCCGATCCTTATCAAAAAGGGCAAAATCATTACGGAGTATCCGGTTCCCACTCCCATGATGGCCAGAATCCCCAAATTGCCTCGCGATACAGATAAAGACCGGCAACACAAAATCAATTGGATACACGCCTGCAAAGGTGGTCCTCCAGCCGAATCTGACTTTTCGTATTCCGGACCACTCACAGAGTGGGTTCTGTTGGGCAATATCGCATTGAAGTTCCCCAATCAAGAACTCCTGTGGGACACGGAGCGTATGCGGTTTACCAACAATCAAGAAGCGAACAAGTGGATCGAGTGGCCTCATCGTGAGCCTTTCGAATTAATGGTTTAGAGTTATTGCCAAATGTATGTTCATTTTGAGGAGCATCGGCTTCTAGCCGGGAATTACAAATCCTAGGATGGATTTATTTTATCGTTCTGTTTTCACAAAAATAACGGGGATTTTTCTGAGCTGGTTTTGATTAACGTCCTTAGGTATTTCTGTAGAAATAATGGAATGGTAGAAAAAGTGTATCAAATAAAGCATTGTTCTATGTGACACGAAAGGAGCATCATGAAGAATTCATTCTCTCGCCGATTGTTTTTAACCGCAGCTGCTGGAACGCTGGCCATAGGGTGCGCCACGCCATCCTCAATGAAAACACGGCGGCGAACGGTTTCACTGAAACGAAGCGGGTATGTTTCACCCAATGAAAAACTCAATGTGGCTGGTGTGGGTGTCGGGGGCAAAGGAAGAAGCGATATCGGCAACTGTGATACCGAAAATATCGTGGCATTGTGCGATGTGGATTGGAGACGAGCCAGCGGAAGTTTCAAACGCTTTCCCGATGCTAAAAAGTATAAAGACTTCCGAAAGATGCTGGATGAAGTCAAAGAAATCGATGCGGTGACGGTTTCCACTGCCGACCACACCCATGCGGTGATTGCGTTGCGCTGTATGGAACAAGGCAAACACGTCTATGTGCAAAAACCGCTGACTCATACTGTAAACGAAGCGCGTGTGCTGCGGCAAAAAGCCCAAGAATACAATGTCGCCACCCAGATGGGCAACCAGGGTAATGGCGGCGACCCGGTTCGCTATATTTGTGAAATGGTGTGGGACGGCAAGATTGGCGAAGTGAATGAAGTGCATGCCTGGACCAACCGCCCCATTTGGCCGCAGGGGATCCCCAATGCCTTGCCGCCGCAAGAGGTGCCCGATGATTTGAATTGGGAAATGTGGCTGGGCCCAGCCCCCTACCGCCCCTATAACGAAGATTATGTTCCGTTTAAATGGCGGGGCTGGTGGGATTACGGCACTGGCGCCTTGGGCGATATGGGCTGCCATATTTTCAATCCCTGCAACCGGGCTCTGCGTTTGTATGCGCCAATCAGTGTCGAGTGTACTCACGTCAAAGATTTGAACGATCAAACCTATCCCACCGAATCCATCATCAAATATCAGTTCCCGGCCAGAGAAGCCTTTCCCCCGCTCACTGTTTACTGGTATGACGGCAATCTAAAACCGCCGAAGCCGGAAGGGGTGGCGAGTGATGTTGATCCAAGCAAGCAGCAAAGCGGGTCATTTTTTGTAGGCGACAAAGGGATACTCAGTATGGAAACGCACGGGGATAACCCGATGTACATTCTGGATGGAAAGCTAGTAAACGATTATGAAGCGCCAATGCCTTTGATTCCAAGAATCCCGAAACTCCCCAATGATGGCGGCAAAGACCGCCAGCAAAAGCTGGATTGGATTCACGCTTGCAAAGGAGGGCCACCGGCCGGCTCGAACTTCGATTATTCCGGCCCCTTAACCGAATGGGTGTTGCTGGGCAACATCGCGCTCAAATTCCCCAATCAAGAATTGCGCTGGGATTCAGAGCGCATGCGCTTCACCAACAACCAAGAAGCCAACAAGTGGATCGAATGGCCCCATCGTGAACCGTATGAATTGCTGGCCTAGAATTACTCACATAGAGAGTAACACACGCATACTGCGTGTATGTAGTGTAATCCTCACCAAAGTTTGAGGAATGTTTTTTGCCCCCCCTTATTAAGGGGGGTAAGCACCGCAGGTGCTGGGGGGATTTTGCGGTATGAGAAAAGCCGGATCCCCCCTAACCCCCCTTAATAAGGGGGGAATTCCAAGGTTCATATTTTGTGGGTAAAGATCAGCCCTCGGAGAGAAGAGCCGGGGTAAGGGGCATACATAGGAAAAACATGAATACGATCCCGAAATTATTTCTTGTTTTATTATTCGTAATTGGGAACTTCTGTTTTACACTTGCTAATGATTCTATCCCTCCCCGTATCGAACAACCCAAAGTAAAAAATATCTTCGGCTCGCTTCCAAATCATTTCGAAGACTACGACGTCATCTTGCAGCCGGATGAACTCAAACCCGAATGGTGGGCGGGTGCGCCTTCGGTGGCGCAAGATGATGAAGGCGTGTTTTGGATGGCGTGCCGCATGCGTTCGGCAGAATTGCCCCGAGGGTTGCGCGGGTATGAGATTCGAATCTTAATGAGCGGTGACGGTGTACATTTCGAAAAGATACATCACATCTCCAATAATGATGTGCCCATGAAAGGTTTTGAACGCCCAGCTCTGTTGATCGATCCAGAAACCAAACAATTCAAACTTTATGCCTGCGGTCCCTGGCAAGACGGGCCTTGGAGCATTATCAAGTTTGACGATGCGGATACTCCAGCAGATTTTGATCCCACAACCGCGCGGGCTGTGATCTCGCCGCTGGGGAAAGAATACGGCCGGGACATTATTCCAATTGAATACAAAGACCCGGTAATTGTGCATGCCGAAGGCGCATATCATGCGTTTGTGATCGGCTATCTGCGCCGCAATGAACGCATCTATCACTTCAAAAGTGAAGACGGCGAACAATGGCAGCCAGTGGGGAACCCTTATAAATCAGTTATGGAGTTAAAAGGCTGGCATGACTTTTTTATCCGCCCCGCAAGCGTGTTGCCAGTGGGGGTTGGTTATTTGTTTTTGTATGAAGGGTCTAGCGTGAAATGGTATGACCCGGTTTATAACATCTGCACCGGGGTGGCTTTTACCTTTGATTTGCATGAGATGACCGACCTGACGCCCGAATCTCCACTGGTGTGCAGTAACACACCGAATGAGAAATTTTCCACCTTCCGCTATTCGCATTGGATGAAAGTTGAAGATGAAATCTGGGTGTATGCCGAAGTGGCAACCCCCGGCGAGTATCACGAAATTCGTTTGTATAGGCTGCCCAATCCCACACGATAAAGGAAAAAAATGATGATACGCATATCAACGACAATAATTCAAAGTATACGAAGTGCAGTTGTTATTCCTCCCCCAAGTTGGGGCCTGCACGCCGTGGCGGGGAGGTTAGGAGGGGGTTGTATATGCTTCTCTACCTTATATTTATTCAAAATCATGTTGCTTGGTTGTTTGATTGGAACTTTCACATTCTCAGCGCAGGCCTCAATATATCATGTGCAGCAATATGGCGCTACAGGCGACAAAAGACAAAACGCTCAAGAATTTATTCAAGCCGCGATTGATGAATGTCATGAGGATGGTGGTGGAACAGTCTATTTTCCCACCGGTGATTACCGTTCAGGCCAGATCCGCTTGAAAAGCAATGTAACCTTACATCTCTCCGCCGGAGCGACGCTTTGGGCCAGCGCGAAAAAAGAGGATTACGGCAGCGGTTCACGGGGCCGGTTGTTGGTGGCTGATGGTGCGGAAAACATCACCATCGAAGGGCAAGGCACTATTCACGGCCAGGCGGAAGAAGATTACGGAGCGCGCTGGGGAGCGCCGAATGAGTTGGAGTTCCGCACGGGAATTCTGATATTCGAAAATTGCCGCGATGTAACCATTCGCGATGTGCGCATCTTATACAGCGATTCGTGGACTGTGCATCTGAAGCGCTGTGAAGGAGTGGTGATCGACGGCGTCACAATTTTCAACAACATTCACCGGCTCAACTCCGATGGGATCGATCCCAATTCGTGCCGCGATGTGCGTATCTCCAACTGCCATATCGTAGCGGGTGATGATTGCATCGTATTCAAAGCAACCGAACCCTATCCCTGCG
>CAZEZQ010000270.1:0-7130 GCA_964516245.1 uncultured bacterium
CTCGGTTATGCCCAATCCAGCAAAACCGCTTTGACGGTGTTGATTGTAGGCGAAACCGGTACGGGCAAAGAGGTGACCGCGCAGTTGCTGCACCGCCGTTTGAAGATCCCAGGGCGGTTTGTAGCCCATAACATGGCGGCCAACGAGTCGAACCTGTTTGAAAGCCGCATTTTCGGCCATAAAAAAGGGGCGTTTACCGGAGCCGATAATGACCGGCCGGGATTAATCGCCGAAGCCCGCGGCGGCGCCTTGTTTCTAGATGAAATTGGCGAGCTGCCGGATGACATGCAGGCCAAATTGCTGCGGCTGCTGCAGGAACATACCTACAGGCCCGTTGGCGGCGAAGAGAAACCAAGCGCCGTGAAACTGTTATTATTTGCCACCAACAAAGACTTAAAACAGCAGGTGAACGCCGGCCGGTTTCGAAGGGATTTCTACAGCCGCATCAAGGGCATCACAATTCGTCTTCCCCCTCTGCGCGAACGGCTGGACGATCTCCCCGAGCTGATCGAGCATTTCTGCCGCCTGGAAACATCCACCAAGCCCACGCTGCGCTTCAGCGGGGAGGCCATGGATTTTCTGCGCCGCTATCACTGGCCGGACAACGTGCGCGAAGTGCACAACATGGTGCTAGCCTGCCTCGTCCATCAACCCCCTGAACCCATCCAATTGAACGATTTATTGGAAATTTATGATGATTTTGCTGATGAATTCGAAGCGACCCAAGGCATTACCAACTTGCAGTACTACCTGGACTGGCAACTGCAGGGTATCGATCCGGAATCAATCCCGCTGAAAGAACTCAAAGCTGTAATTGAAAAATGGTATCTTCGCACCTTGATTGCCAAGTACGGTCGAAACACTAAAGTGCTGGCCGAAATAGCGGGCTACTCTATCGGACATATCAATGAATTGATAAAAAAATACAACTTATAATACATGCGATTGAATTTGACAGATTTTTCTGTTCGTAAACAGAAAAATCTGTCGATAATTAAGTTGTTTGTTTTACAGTACTTATGCTATGTATTTGGGGAAATAGGCGAAAATTTGACAGAATAATCTGTCAAAGCGCCATTGCCATAAAAGTGAAAAATTTGACATAAGTTTTGTTTTTACAATCTGTTATGACGGTTTTTATAAATTGGTATGGGTATTGCTATTGTCTAAATATGTAATACCTATTACTTTGTAGTCTATTGGATCGTTAAAGAGATAAAGTAGTGTGATTTGGGTTAATCCGAAAGAGTAATTTTCATATGAAAAACCCAGATATATCCATAATAATTCCTGTTTGGGATGAATCTGATAATATCATTAATTTGATAAATGAAATTCATTCTACTTTCAAGGAAAGCATTTGGATATATGAAGTAGTTATAGTTGATGATGGTTCAGAAGACGGAACAACTGAACTTGTAAGAAAAATTGCTGAAAAAGATGAGAAGATACGTAATGTACATTTGAGAGAGCATTTGGGGAAGTCAGCAGCATTATGGTGCGGATTTCAACATGGTAAGGGAAAGTATTTTGCAACTATTGATGGTGATTGTCAAAATGACCCGAATGATATTACAAGACTGCTACTCATGATTCAGAATGGTCAAGCAGATTTTGTTCATGGGATGCGATCAAAGCGACAAGATAATGCAATTAGGATGATTTCGTCAAAGATTGCAAATAATATCAGGAATTTTGCGCTTGGTTTTTCGGTTAAAGACAGCGGATGTGCGTTTAATGTATTTAAGAAAGAGTGCGTCAGGAATATACCTGTGTTTGAAGGGATGCATAGATTCTTACCAGAACTAGTGAGAAATGTAGGATTTGCTATAGATGAAGTACCAGTGAACCATAGGAAAAGAATGAAAGGTGTCGCTAAATATGGTGTTTTAAATCGGCTTTTGGTTGGTTTATGGGATTTGATTGGTGTTCATTGGTATCTTAAGAGGAGCAAGAGTATTCAGTGGGAATCATAATATTAAATAACAATATATAGATTAATTTCTACCAAATCATATAATGTATAGGAGGAGGTGATAATTGTTAAATTGCTTATTATTGTATGTAAATTAGGATGGGAAAAGCAATATCAAGTTTAAAGGAGAAAACTATGACTAAAAAAACTATCATCTTATCATTTGTGTTTACTTTTAGTTTCATTTTTAGTGTATTTCTACAAACCCAATCGACAGCATTTGCTGCGTGTAACTATATTGATAGCGGCGTTACGAAATATGTTGCACTTAGTGGATGTATTTGTGAAGATGTTTTTGTGAAATATACTCTTAATCTTTGCTGTTCTGAATGCAAAGGAAGTGGAACAGTTGATGGTAAAGAAGATGCTTGTGAAGGTGAGGTAAAAACAGACGTAGCATTAGATAGATATATAAATGGTGAGTTATCAAGCACAAGTGACCATACATGTAATGGAGCTGGCGAAGATTATCAACAATGCACAGGTGGTACTAAGACAGGTGGTGACCCCTACGATGTTACATATACTACTTATGCACTAGGTATTGGGGCTGCCTGCAATGTTCATTGTACTGAAGAATAATTTACAAGGAGAAATAATCATGAAAAAATCAAAGATTATTGCTTTGTCATTTATCATTTTATCAAATGTCTTAGTTGTGACTGCATCTACTATTGATGATGCTATCATAGGGTTGCAAAATTATGCAGAGTCGTTTACATTGAATGTTGAAGGAACAACGGAGTTTGAATATGAGTGTATATCGCTAAGGAAGCCTATGAATGAAGAGGAAGCTGAGAAGTGGGTCATTAAGGCAGTGCAATTTAGCGAAGCGTTTAATCATGGGCAATTTATATCTGCAAAGGATGCCAAACAGATGAAAGGTTTTTATAAAGCGAAAGAAAGGTATCAAAGTGGATATGAAAATAGCTCCTCATTTAGTTTCAAAATAAGCCCGATTGAATGTAATATAAAAATTTTTGATGCTGATGAAAAACTGGATTTTGAATTAGTTGAACATGATGGAATTGTTGAACTTTTGGAAGATGGCGAAACTAACGTGAATATCTCTGAGAGTAATGAGTATTCTATTTACTTGTATTTTTTTCTTAAGTGGTATTATGATCTTTTTCAAAAGCCAGTTGATTTAAATTATGAGACAAATGCGAATGGAAATCTGGAGTTAAGCGGTCATAATGCAAACATTGATGTGAACTACGTTGTAGAATTATCTGCTCAAGATAATTTTTATGTCCCCATAAAGTATACAGTAACCGAAAATAAAAAGAATTGGTCAAAAGTGATGACTTACAATAATTATGTTTATCGTGGTAGTCTCCTTTTGCCATCTTATGTTACTGAAAAAATTACACCTCGTGATGATCGCTTAGGCCCTTATAGTATGACTGGGCCTGTGGAAAGCATTTATATGCTCAAGGATTAAAAATTATTATCCTCCTCTTCTTTTTCTTTCATCAATAGTAAGGAGAGGAGGATTTTTTTGCAATATAAAAAAGTGATGTTTTTATGATAGTCTTAAAATTTGTTACTGCTTTCGTTATTTGTTTGACGATCATTCTTAAAATAGAAATAGGGGGTTGCTCCTATTTAATTTTATGGAAGTCCCTATTAAATTGTGATAACCCTGTAATGGATTTCAAGTATAATTTATTATCTTTTTTTGACCAGTTTCCAAGTATAGTAACAATATTACTCTTCTACTTATCTATTGTTTTAACCTTTATCTTGTACATAGGAAGGCCCAAGAGTGATTCATTCACATCATTTATCGTCTCAGTTACATTATTATACCTAATGTACAACAGCAGCTTGAATGATCTTTTTACTGGAGTGAATACACTACTGTTGATGATTGTTCTTTATTTCGATCATAAATCTAAGGTCCATTTTTTGTATAAAATGGTTTGTATTTTAACGGTATGCATCTGGTCATTAATTGATATATATTTTGTTGTTGGTTTAGTATTAGTTATTTATCGAACAATAATTCGCAAATCAAGAATAGAAAATATTATTCTAATCCTTTTTATAATATCCGCATTTTTCATCACAAAATATTCATTAATTCAGAATTCTATTTTTGCTATTTTCCAATTTGCCCAAATAACTGATTTGTTAACGAGTGAAAATTATCAAAATATTATTACTTATTTATTTTTTATTGTTGTTTACAACGCTTTGTTATTTCATGATATTGAGAAGATGCCCGAAAATTGGTCGTATAAAGATCTACCTGTTAATGTATTCTTGGCGCCAATAGTGCTCCTAAATCCATATCAGTTATGGATCCCTGCAGTTCTAATTCTTGATCGATGGGATGATTTGCAAAATTCAATACAACACAGAAGTGTTCAACTTATGATGGCGTATAAGAAGACAATATTGGCAACTTGTATTTTCATTATGGTTTTTTTAATATTTACTATTCCAAAAACTCGATGGAATTATGATTTTGGAAAGTTCTCCAAAATTTTGGAATCCTTTGAATCTGTTTATGTGTTAAGTGATCCAAATATTGGAACAAAAGTTAATGAGATAAGTGACAATAAGATCATATCAAGTGATTCATGGTATACATATTCTCGCTTTTAAAATGTAAGTTTTCAAAATAGTTTATTTTATTTTGACAGCAAATATGAAAAGACAAAATCAAAACAAAATATTCTCTATCTTTTGATTGTCGATAAGCTTGGAAAGAAAGAAAGTAAAGAAAATGTTAATATTGATAAAAATGAATGGTTATATTTTTACAGTACTTCAAATTTGAAGTTTTATATAAGAAACCAAAATATTAATAGAACTTTTGAACAAAAAATTAGAGACATATTCAAAGATAATAAAATCGGTACATTTTATAAAAATACAGGCTTAATTCAACCAAAAGACAATTACAATGCTGAGCGTTCATAATTCTAATAAAATACGTATACTTTACATATTCATTTTTGTATTCTGTTACTATCTATTTCTTTTTCTTTCAAATGAATATTATTATGGGAGTGTATCGTTTTTCCATTCAGCGTATATGAAATTATTGTACGAATCTCCCTCATATACTTTCTCTAGTTTGCCGTTTTCTATATTTAAGGAAAATTTCATAGACCATCATTATCTTTGGCATTATATGCTATTACCATTCATGTCTTTAGGTGAACGATATGGATTAGCCATCGCTATATCAATGTTGAATACTTTCTTTGTCATTGTCTGGATTTTTATTTATGAAAAATTAACAAATAGTAATATACCCTTCTTGTTTCTTCTCGTTTTTCTTGTGAGTTGTCCAGACTTTACAAGAAGAATCTGTATGATGAGAATTCAAGGTGCTTCTTTGTTTTTTCTGTTTACAGGTATATATGCCTTTATGACTCAAAAGCGATATCTGTTAAGAAGTATTGCTTTTTTTTACCCCTGGCTTTATACAGGCTTTGTTTTATTGCCGATTGCAACTTTCATAATTTCTGTAAGTAATCTTTATGGTAGGCGAAAGGTTTATATCAAATACTGGTTTTATAATCTCTTGATTCCAGCATTGATTGGTTTTGTTGTAAATCCTACTTTTCCCGATAACCTTTCATTTATAGGTATGTATTCCATGCAACAAGCATCAAATACAATGCTTACCGAAACCAACGCAGAGTATTTACCTCCTAGTAATTTTCTATTGTTTTGCACGTATTCAATATTAGCATTGTTAGGTACGGGTGTCTCTACTTATATCGTGTTTTTTTTATCTAAATTTGATCCAACTAAAAGAAATATATATGGCTTTTCAATAATGTGTATCATATTGATGATCTTAACTCTACGTTATGCACGGTTTATAGAATATTTTTACCCAATTGCTATGATAGTATTAACGGTTTTTATTTATAAAAAAAATATTTATAATAACATTTTGTTTCAATCATTTATATTGTTTGTATGTGTTTTCTTTACAATGCATACATTTATCGTTTTCCCAAATGCTGAGATGACTTACAAAAACGACCTCTTGGAAGCAGGAAAATTTTTATCTGATATAGGGAATGAAGATGATATTATTTATAATTCGGTATGGTCTGATTTTGATCAACTATTTTATATGAATCCCAATGCAAAATATGTTTGTGGATTGGACCAGAAATATCTTAATGAATTCTCACCTTATAAGTATAAAGTATATTTTAATCCAACGAAGAGTAAATATTTTCATAAAACAAAAAATATTTTTTACGTATTGAGAACTGAATTTGATGCGGATTATTTAGTGATTCGTGAAGCTGCATATAACTTTAATTTATTTGCCGGGTTATTAGCACAAATCGGAGTAAAGAACCCTATCTACAATCATGGTGAAGTATTGATATTTTCTATCCCTAATCTGGATGAATAGAAGAGTTAACTTTGAAAATTACAAACCAAGGAACTGACCATAATTAACTTAGACAAATAGGTGCAATGGAATAGTTCCATTCTCCGTGAAATTCGTCTTCAATTAAATTGACTTTTACCAGTACTTTGTTAGTGATTTTTATATCCTTTTCGTATTTATTGCTATCAAGTTCAGACATGATTTTAAACCCTTTTTGTAGTCGTGTTTTCTATCAGTCCCGTAGGATGGGTCGTGTCTTTATGACCCATCAAATTGACCCGTTGTTATTCTCCAACGTCCAGGTCTTTAATCTTTGCCGGTTCACAAGCACCCCATTCAGGATGGCGCCATCCCTTTTTTCCATAAAGATGTAATGTGGACCATTTCCAATCTTTGGGAGATGTTACATATCCGTGTTTCACCGGGTTGTAATGAATAGAATTCATAGGATTGGCAAAATCCTTCTCATCACAGATGACATGTTCCCCAAATCGGCGTTGCCAGATTCCCTGTTCATTTTTTTTAATCGCGATAAAGATAGAGTTTGATTGTTTGCTTTATTGAATAGGGTGTGCAGCGTCTTCGATATTTTTTCATGCTGCCGTACCTTGATATACTCCAACGTGTGGTATACGTTCGCATGCAATTGATGGGTTAGAAAGGCGCAACCCATCCTACGAGACTGGTTTTTCAACCCGTGCTGATTCATTCAAAGTTGATGCAAGCTTTAGGCACAGGTTAAGAAACCTGTGCCACCCATTTCTTGCCATATTGCTTAAC
>CAZEZQ010000271.1:0-7069 GCA_964516245.1 uncultured bacterium
GGAGCCTCGCCCTCCTATCAACCACGCGCGGCTCGGCAGGAGCCTTGCCCTCCTAACAGCAAATTCCCTTACGTTAATGACATTGGGCTAGGGGGATCCGAATCCATCTTTTCATCACAGATAAACTTCTAGATTCGATTGCTGTTGTGTGCCTATATGTCTTGTTACAATGGCATTCCGGCAAAAATTCTCGTGCATGCATTCATAATCACATCTTGGAGCGCAGGCGTCTCTCTTGCACTATATGTCGATGCAGGCGAGAACGCCCACCAAGGCGCGTCTTTGACCTGCGCTCCAAAAAAGACTTTTTGCCGGATTGTTTATAATTGCGGTGTTCGGTTTTTTAAAATAAACTTGAATTCGATAGAAATTAAACTATGCTAATGTTCACCAAACAATAAATATAAATTCCCTTATGAAAACCGTAATTTCCGCTTCCAGGCGTACAGACATACCCGGATTTTACATGCGCTGGTTTGAATATCACGTACAGAAGGGTTATTTGGATGTTCGAAATCCAGTTATGAAAAACCGAAGTTATCGCGTGAGCCTGCTTCCTGAAGACGTGCATACCATCGTCTTTTGGTCGAAAAATTACCGTCCGTTCTTAAAATCAAAAATTTCATATTCAAAGAATTATAATTTTTACTTCAATTTTAGTTTGGTTGATTGTGCGGAAATGGAACTGAATGCGCCTCCACTTTCTGAGCGTTTGCAGCAAGTGAAAGAACTTTGCCGCCGCTGGTCACCAGAGCATATCAACTGGCGGTTTGATCCCATTTTGTTTTGGCATGAAGGGCAAAAAAATAATTTGAATTCCTTCTATCCGATAGCCGATTTTATGGGAGAAATGGGAATTCGCCGTTGCACGTTCTCGTTTGTAACCCCTTACAACAAAGTAAAGAAACGCACAGGTGAATTCGATCAACAACTCTACGATCCTCCCTTGCAGCAAAAACTTGATGTGCTGGCGAATCTAAGCGAATTTGCCAAATCACGGGGGATCGTGTTGGAATCATGCTGCGACGGCCAGGTATTGGGTGTCAATGGTATTGTGCGGGGCCGGTGTATTCATGGGCCGTTGCTCTCAGCATTGGCAGGAGAGCGCGCCTCGCTGGCCAATGACAAAAGCCAGCGCCAGGATTGTGGATGCAGCAAAAGTTCAGATATAGGGTCGTACGATATGTCTTGCCCTCATGCTTGCACGTATTGCTATGCCAAACCGGTATTTAGCAAGATAAAATCCACAATTGTATAACCTATAATGAATCAGCAGCCTAATACAAGTTTTTACAAACGTTCCTGATGAAATTATTTGACTTCTGCAGCCTCTACACGGTATAATTTGTGAGAACTCAAAATATGTACAATATTACACTCCTTAGTGGGAGGAAAAATAAAATGTTTCAACAGGCTAAATTGAAATGGATCTCAATGCAACTACTCATACGTTCAATGGTTTTCTTCACTTGCCTATGTTTCATAGCCTCTTATGGATTCGCGGATGTGATACGCACCACAAAAGGCCATATCGAAGGGCGAGTTTTGGAAGAAGACAATGCAGTGATCATTGCTGAAACCGTAGCGGGTGAATATGTGGTAATTGAAAAGAACATCGTCAACGGAATTGAAAAAGAAGATCCTGCCGATTTTTATTTTCGCCGGGGGCGTTGGCACGAAGGAAAAAATCAAGACAATCGGGCCATGCTGGATTACTTAGAAGCATTGAATGTGAATCCCGATCATCAAAAAGCCCAGAAACGAATGGATGCCATCAAATATCGCAAGAAACAAGAAAAATGGCAAGATGGTCTCGAACGAGCTCAGCAGCATTTGAATCAAAGAGATTACCGCGCCGCTCTAAACCAGTATCAGGAAGTGTTGAATATGGATCCGGATGATAGTTTGGCGCAGCATGTGGTAAAACAAATGAGCCAAACCCACACGCAAATTGCCTATCTCTATTACAACCATTGCTACGATGAAGGCGCCATTTTGGAACTGGCCAAAGCAGAAGAACTTAATCCCGAAAGCGCTGAAATTTATTTTGTATTGGGACGTATTCATCAAGCGAAACGGCAATTTGATCAAGCCCGGTTGGAATATGAGCGCGCGCTTCAACTGAATCCCAATCATGCCGCAGCCCGGCGAAACTTGGATAGATTAATTCAAGATACCCGAAATCGGACTTACATTTTCTAAACCAATTCACTTTGCAGCCACTCTGTTATTCAAAAAATAGCAGAGTGGCTGGTTGTATCCTTTCAACATATGATACACTTAAATCGTTCAACAACTCTATTTTGTGGTTTTATAAGAATTATTTTTGTTTGCGCCTTATTTGCTTCTCTCGAAATTTTAGCGCTAACACAATCTGTTTTCGCGCAAGAAAATAACGGCAATGAGCTTCCACCTCTCTTGGTGGTCACAGATTTACGCACGCTGGGCCACAAAGCCTCTTTAGCCGAAGCCCGCGCATTCAGCCAATTTGTGCGTGAAGAAATCGAATCCACCGGCAAATACCGGTTGATTAGCAATTCTTCTATGGCCTCTATCTTGAAATCCCGCAATTTTACGAGAAATTGCCATGAACTCCCGTGTTTTGTACAAATGGGAAGCATCTTGGGCGCAGATCAAGTATTGGCAGGGCATCTGCAGCGGATTAATAATGAAGTTGAAATTACTCTTCGTTTAATCCAAGTCGAAAATAGCCAAATTATTAATTCTGTCTATCGCCAGGCAAATAACCTACCTGAAAATCAACTCTTGGGCGGTTGGGGCCGCCGCCTGGTTATGGAAACCTTTGGTATGGAGCCCAAAGATTTTGAACTGCGACCAAAAATTGAATTATCCGATGAAGCCAAATTAGAAAAAGTTCCATCGGAAGTAAAAAACAAATATTCAAATATGGTTTTCATCCCCCAAGGGTATGTATATTTAGGTTCAAATGATGGAGACCCCAATGAAAAACCTCAACATCGGGTGGAACTCGAATCTTTTTATATTGGAAAATATGAAGTTACCAACCAAGAGTACGAAGCATTTGTAAAAGCAACCGGGCATCGTGCTCCAGCCCATTGGGTGGGCACTCAGATTCCATCCGGTTTAGAGAAACATCCGGTGGTTTGGGTCTCTTATGAAGATGCCCAAGCCTATTGCCGATGGAAAAATGCCCGCTTGCCTACCGAAGCCGAATGGGAACGGGCGGCGAAATCCACTTATCGCTATGATTACCCATGGGGAGATACTTTTGACCCCAATCGTGCCAATACATGGGAAGCGGGACGAAAAGATACCGCTCCTGTGGGCAGCTTTCCTTTAGGTGACAGCCCCTTCCAAGTGGAAGATATGGCGGGGAATGCATTTGAATGGGTCAGTGGAAAATACGAACCTTATCAAGGCTCCTCGGCAAAATCAAAAGATTTTCAAGAGAATTTAAACGTATTGCGTGGTGGTTCTTGGAATTTCAACGCCTACTATGCGCGAACG
Organism: uncultured bacterium; assembly: GCA_964516245.1. Taxonomy (GTDB): domain Bacteria; phylum Hinthialibacterota; class Hinthialibacteria; order Hinthialibacterales; family Hinthialibacteraceae; genus CAZEZQ01. The sequence continues at coordinate 3,490 of CAZEZQ010000271.1, forward strand.
ACACACCGGTTTCCCCGTCCTGCATCTGAAATTGCCCGCACTTATGGTTTCCGCATTGCTAGAAGTGAATGATTCAAATCAATGTTCAAAACAAAACTTAACAATACTGTAATCAGAAATTTGTAGACATCAATTCATACGAGTGATAACTTTTATAGTGAGTGAAAATTTCAAACGACCCGTGATTTTTTAATCATTCGTTCGTTACATAGTAGAATGTTACAATTATGCTATGTACTGCTATTATTTACCAAACAGTATGGAACGCCTTATCCGGAGATTTCTCATGAATCTGCTTAGGTTTTTATGTTTTATAGTACTAGTTTGCTGCATCTCCATCCCAATCGGCGCAGCAACCGTGATTCTAAAAAATGGAAAATCCGTCGAAGGAATTGTTGAAGATGAAAACAAAAACAGTGATAACGTACGGGTCATTACGGCCGGCGGGGTAATGGAATTTCCCCGCGACGCCATCGCCAAAATAGAAAAAAGCAGCAATGTAAGCGATATATTGGTAGCCGCCCGCGCGAAAGAAAATACCGGCAATTTTGTAGAAGCCATCTATCACTATGCGGAAGCGATTCATACCTCCGAGAAACCTACGCAAAAAGAAAACATTGCCCGTCAACAAGAGAATGCCATTCGTAAATATGTACGAAGTTTGGATAAAAAAGATCCACTCACCGAAGGGTTGGATGCAATCCGGCAAATCGAAGAACTTAAAACACAAATCTCTGATTCAACCAATCTCGCCTTGCTTCAATCCGCCCGAATCGATATGGATAAAGCGGTGGTGAACTCGAATTATCAAAACGGTGAGAAACAAGAAAAGCGGAGCAATTACGAAGAAGCCATTCAAAGTTTTCAAGTCATTGACGAATATTACCCCGAACACCCATTGGCCCGAAATCTGAACCGGCGGATTACCAAGTTGTATGTGGAATGGGGCATACAACAATACAAGAAAGGGGATGTCGCCATTCAAAAACTTCGGGATATCTTCCAAAACGCTTTGGAACGCGACCCCGAGAATTCACGGGCAAAATTTTATTTGGGGAAAATTGCTTGGGATAACAAAATGTATGACCGGGCTGAAATGTATCTTTCTCAAGTGGATGCCTCAGCTCTGCCCTCGCGTGAAACCACATGGTTAAGCAACATGCTGCGGCAAGTGCAGCGTATCAATAGTGAACCTCAAACCCGTACACAACCCCGTACAGTGGCCACACCCGAACCGGAACCCACGCCCGCTCCCGGGTTCTTCAACAATATGACCGATTGGTTCAATAATGCCTGGAACAATTCCAAAAAATTCGCTACCGGTTTGGCCGATGGCTCTGGCGCTTCGATGGGCCAGGCAATGAACCTGCTCAAATACATTGGAATTGGTCTCGGTATATTGATAGTATTTTGGTATATCCCCATGAAAATCCTGTTATCAGATTTGCCAAAACGCAGAGTGGTTTATAACAATTGGCGGGCCATTGTGAAATACACGGGCGCTCTTGGTTTGTTGCTCTATTTTATCGACCGTTGGCGCCGCGAAGAGCCGCGCAAACGCTGCCCAGCCTGCAACCGGATTGTTGACAATCCCGATTCGTTTGAAAACTTCGATTTCAGCAAATGCCCCTATTGCGAAGCGAATATCAAACCGCCGTTTACCATCCCCGATATCATCAAGGGCAAAACACAAAGCATGATCTTATCCAAACAGATCTCTTCCGGCGCAGGCCCCCAAGATGAAGAACAGCGCCAGCAGATGCTGTATATCGTAAACATGATCATGATTTACGGGCGGAAAATCCGCGCCAGTGATATTCACATCGAACCCGAAGAGGGCAATTTGCTGATTCGCTACCGTGTGGATGGCGTAATGGCCGAATCCATCACTTTGGATATGCAGCTGACATCCTTTTTGGTCAGCAGTATCAAAGTGGTTTGCAATCTCAACATCGCCGAAAAACGCTTGCCCCAAGATGGGCACTTTCGCCGGGTGCTAATGGGAGACGAAGTGAACGTTCGTGTTTCAACCATCCCAACCCGCGGGGGAGAAAAAGTGGTGATGCGCCTGCTCGATCAGAAAATCGCCACGGCCACGCTCGATTCGCTTGGCATACGCGACGAAGCGCTCGAAGCCTATCGCCAGGCCATCAAAACCCCGCACGGCCTTATTTTGGCCACCGGCCCCACTGGAAGCGGGAAAACAACTTTGCAATACGCTTCGCTGCAGTTTATTAACGATGGCTCGAAAAATATTACAACAGTGGAAGACCCCATCGAATACGAATTGGATGGAATCAATCAGGTGCAGCACAATACCGCCACCGGCCTCACCTTCGCTACTGCCTTACGCTCGATTCTGCGGCAGGACCCGGATGTGATCATGGTGGGTGAGGTTCGCGCCCTCGAAACCGCCTCGATTGCAGTGAATGCGGCGCTGACCGGGCACCTGGTCTTTTCGACCTTGCACACCATCGATACTTCCACCGCCCTATCCCGGCTGATTGATATTGGGGTGGATGTGAAATTGTTGAGTTCTGCAATCTTGAATATTGTGGCTCAACGTTTGGTTCGAAAATTGTGCCCCCATTGCAAAAAACAAACTTCAGCCTCGGCTTCTGAAATGAAAAAATTGGGCCGTGAAGGCAAAATGCTTGAAGGCAAAACCGTCTATAAGGCCAAAGGATGTTCCGAATGCGGCGGCACAGGATACATCGGCCGCGTGGGGATATACGAAATGCTGGTCCCCAACCGTGAAATCCGCACGCTGGTCGAAAACGGGGCCAGCGCAATGGATATCCACCAGGCTTCACGCAATGCCGGGATGAAAACCCTGCGTGAAGAAGGCATTTACAAGATCCTCTATGGCATCACTTCAGTCGATGAAGTCATTCGAGTTACTTCAGACGACGCCTACGACCAAGAACCAGAAACGGTTGACGCAGAAACCGCCAATCAACCAACGTAATTTGGTTGAAAATGCGCCATGGCGTGCTCCCGCCGAGCCTTGGTTGGTGAATCGAAAGTATTGGAAGAAACCAGCTCATTCGCCACGGCGAATTCGCCCTCCCGATTCAGACAGATTCTTTTAATTTCTTGGATTTGCTTTTGATTTGGTTTTTGACTAGCCGTCAAATAAATGCACATGACATAAAATGTTGAAAAGTATACAGTCAAGCAAATTAGTATATAACAATGATCTATATTTATTGAATCTCAGTCAAATATCCATCAAATATGATTCTCAGTCAGTATTTCCACATAACTTACTGAAAAAATTATATTTATGAAAATAATCCCTTTGTCATGATTTTTAAATCAAGACTTCCAGTCAAATATCCATCAAATATAATTTGAACATATCGTGAGTAGAATCATCGATGCCCCAAATCATGTAGGCATTTGCTTTGCCATTCAAAGCTGCAGAATTGGAAAGAGCGGAGATATACTCGCCAATGCTTTTGGATTCTGCATTGTTGTGCTTGAATTCAATCCATTCTGTCTCACGGTCGAGACCAACCAATTCTTTTAACAAACTGATTAGAAAATCAGAAGAGCGAACAGCAGCCATTTAGGCCTC
>CAZEZQ010000272.1:0-7068 GCA_964516245.1 uncultured bacterium
AAAGCATGCAGAACACATGAAGCATGGCAAGAAGGAAGAATACCACAAAAAGAGAAAGCCGAAAGAACGCCATGAGCGTGAAAAGCATGCAGAACACATGAAGCATGGCAAGAAGGAAGAATACCACAAAAAGAGAAAGCCGAAAGAACGCCATGAGCGTGAAAAGCATGCAGAACACATGAAGCATGGCAAGAAGGAAGAATACCACAAAAAGAGAGAACCGAAAGAACGCTATGAGCGTGAAAAGCATGAAGAGTATGAAAAAGAAGAGTTTCGCCAATGGAAAAAATGGAAAGAAAGTGGTGAGCGTGATGAGCGCCGCGAGCGGCAAGAACGCAGAGAACGCGCAACCATGCACCATGCATTAGAAGATGTGCATCATAAATACGGCCGCGTCCGCGACGAATTCCATCATCAATTTGAACGAATGCACCGTAACTTCGAAAAATTTGTTCATGGAATTCATGAAGAAATTGAACATCTTCATGAACGAATCGATGATATGAATGAAGAGATAGAAAAATTGGAAGAGGATGATGACGATGAGCATGAAGAACATCATGAACACAAGGAATAATTAAGGGCAAGTGTAAAAAAGGGCGGTCTTATCGGCCGCTCTTTTGATTATGATTTGAACTTCATTTCCATAATATCCGGCAGATTGCGAAACTTCTCATAATAATCCAACCCATAACCAACAACGAACACATTAGGGATATTAAATCCCCGATAATCAATTGGAGGTGTTTCTTTTTTCTCACTCCCCTCTTTTACCAGCAAAACGCACGTTTTCAATGATGCGGGTGATTGTTTCTGACAGAGTTTGTAGGCATAGGACAACGTGGCTCCGGTATCAAAAATTTCATCCACAATGATCACATGGCGGCCGGTGAGATCTGGAAGTGGTAGATTGAGATTTCGTACGGAAGATTGTGGTGTTGTTTGGCCTTGATAGCTGGAGAGATACAAAAAGCCGATTTCTACCGGCATGGCAAGAGGTTTAACCAAATCGGATAAAAAGAAGATAGAACCTTTGAGGAGTCCTAGAAGTACAATTTCATTGTTGTGATAATCGGTTTGGATCCATTGAGCCATCTCGTATACACGACTGGCAATCGCTTCACGAGTTATGAGAACTGTTTTCTCGAATGAAACCATGTTTATTCTTGAGTGATTTTGTTTATCAGTTCCCGAACCTTGGGTTGGTTGGGACTCACTTGCAAGGAGCGAGTGAGGTAGTTATGGGCCATCAATATTTGATCGCGGCGGGCGTAGAGTGTAGCGAGAAGATTGTACAATTCTGGATCATTGATGGTATTTTCTGAAAGTTCCAATTGAGATTCCGCCTCCTTAGCCCGGGCATAGGCTTCGTCTTCACGTTGGGCGGCAAACAGCATCAATGCATAATTCACCCTGGTCCAGGGGGTAGCGTTTGGGCACGAAAGGGCGCGGGTAAAAGCACTTTCGGCTTCACCGAAATTCAAGAGAATCATTTCCGCTTTGCCCAATAAGGTATAGATACGAGCGTCTTCCGATTCTTGCTTTTGCAGGTCTTTGGCTATTGAAACCGCGCTTTGGGCCTCGCCCAAGGTCAAATAGGTTTCTCCAATTTGCAATCGAACGTCAATAAAAGGATTCGGCGCCGCTTCTGCTTCGGCCAGATAGGCTTTTGATTCTTCCGCACGGCCTTGTTCTGCGATAACAAATGCCAAAGTCGCTTTGGTTGAAGCCGATTGGTTTCCCAACTCAAGAGCAGCCCGCAAGGCGCTTTCGGCCTGAGCCAGGTCGTTCATTTTGGCATGGATCAATCCTTTGAGCATTTGGGCTCGAGCTGTTTGCTGGCCGTCGGAAGAGACTTTAACAAAATGATCCCAAGCCTCTTGCTCATTGTTTCTTTCCAATGCCAGTTCGGTTTGGAGAAGCAATATTGTGTCATCATTGGGGGCGTATTGTTCGGCACGATTTAATGTTAAAACGGCTTCGTTTAATTTGCCCTGCAAGCGTTGGATGAGCGCTAGATTGTATAACAGGTTGGGATCGCGTGGATTCTCAATCAAGGCTTTATTGATTTTTTCGGTTGCGGTTTTGTAATCACCTTGTTCAATCAATTGGCTAACATCCAACGGATTCACTTCTCGTGGTGATTGTGAACAATGAATACAAAACAACACAATTACAAGCAAGCCAAGCAAACGTTGGCTATCACGAGTGTAAAAAGTCCAAGTCATATTTATTGCGTATCCTTTATGCGGGTATTCTTATCCGCTCTCACCAATACCAGTGGTATACATTTTGTATTATTATCATCGTATCACTGTCTTCGAAAGGAAAAAAGTCCCGGTATTGCCTATATTTGTGGCAAACGATTGAAACACCTCGACGGTTATAGGAATTGCAGCTAGTCTTTATTGACAATCTGGTAAAAAGTCCAATCATGCAAACAGTATCGTCATATATTGGAGCGCAGGCGTCTCGCCTGCACTATATGTTGATGCAGGCGGGGACGCCTGCGCTCCAAATTAGACTTTTTACCGGAATGTCTTTATTGGTTCATGCTAGAAGCAAAGGCAATTTTTGATGGAATGTATTCAATCTATATTACTGAATCAAATCCCGAATATAAAGCATGGATTTTTTGCGCCTGGGGATTCCAAAAACAAAGAAAATAACTTGAGCTTTAAAAATGGGAGCCGCGAACAAGTGCTCAATGCACGTAAGCGCGCATGTGAATTGCTTCAAATTCAACACCAGCATCTTACCCATGTGTATCAAGAACACGGTACTACCATATATAACGTTCGACCGAATCAGCGCGGTGCGGGAGCACTGACTGGTGAAAATCAGATCGGTTGTGGAGATGCCATGCTGACATCGGAGGCGGAACTCCCGTTGGCTATTCTGATTGCTGATTGCCTGCCCATCTTTTTTAGTGCGCCAAACGCAGAAGTTGTTGGCATTGCACACGCCGGTTGGCGTGGAAGTTATGAAAATCTCTCATTGTTGATGGTGCAGCGTTTCGAAGAAGAATATGCCGTAAAAGCCAATACACTGCGTGTTTGGCTGGGGCCGGCAATCTCCAAAACCCATTTTGAAGTGGGAACAGAGGTGATGGAGCCATTTGTCGAGCGTTGGCAAGAATATACCGAGTGTTTTGATCAGAATTCCATGCGGATTGATTTGAAGAGATTAAACGAATTCCAACTTCTCGATGCAGGTGTAAGACGAGAACATATCGATGTATCACCCGATTGCACGTTTGCTGATTTGCGTTTTTTCTCCTACCGCCGTGAAGGAGCTGGAATGGGCCATAATCTTGCCGTCATTCAAAAATGCTAAACATTGGTTGTATGAGTCTAAATAATACCTCTTTAGTGATTCATATATTTCACGATATTATATGGCAAACCGGCAAAAAGTCTGGAGCAGAAAATGACCATTCAATATATAGTAATGCAGTTATCCGACCTGTACTGTATGTTGTTGCAGGCGAGGACGCTCACCAAGGCGCGTCTATGACCTGTGCTCCAAAAAAGACTTTTTGCCGAATCGTATTATACGGAGCTCTTTATTGAGGTTTGCAATATGTCTGAATTTTTATTAAATGGTATTGTGGAAGAAGAAGTTACCAGATATTACCACGTTTGCTGTTATACCGACAAAGATGGTCCCGATACTGAAAATCCCGATAATTACATTTTTATCCCCAAGCCGGTTTGCCGGGTGGTGGATGAAATGACCATAGCCGTGCTTGATTGGTATGTTAAAAAGAAGAAATTGTTCCCCTATGTTCGAGGCCGGCGGCGGAACCCCATCCTAAGCCGCGAATCGATTGCGGGCAATTCACAGCAAAAGATTTTCAGAAAACCAATAGGCCACGTTCGGCGGGATTAGTTGTTATTTTTAACAATTTGATTGTAACGGGATATAACATCTTTTTGTTGATCCTTACGCACCCAAAAAATCAAATTGATATCATACCAAGACCAATTTCTCCCCAAATCTGATTCGATCGCATCATGGAGTGGTGTATAGTTTTCTTCTATATAATTTAAAGCGTTGGGGGTATTTTTTTCGATTCGCGATAACGGTCCTCCCCGTAGACGGTATAAGTCAATCAACAACAATGTGGGTTTTTTCGTGGTGAGGTCTTGAAAAAAATATTCCCGGTGGCGTTCCATATACTTGCCTTCAAATTTCGCTTTCCAAAGCGGGGAAAAATGATAATAGCGTGAACCTGCGTAACGTTCGGAAAGAAAATAGACAGAATTCGGCTGCCTGCCAATCAGCAGAATTAAATCATCGGGTGCTGTGATGGAATTCACTGCTTGCGCAACAGTTTGTTGAAATTCATACCCTTGGACACCCGAACCGGAAGGAGATTCACTTTTGTAAATATGAATAGATGGTTTGAGTCCGCTCCAATACCCTTGGATTCCCCATGCCAAAGGGATTACTAAAAAGATGATCGCTGTTGCACTCAAAATGATGCTGGGAATCATCAAATATTGTAATTTGAACTTTTGAATTCCTTGAAAAACGCCCTCTAAAAAAAATCCCAGAAGCAGAACCGTTGTCACTGAAGATTGAACGTAATAATGATTGTAATACTCACCACTTAAAGAAATACAAAACGCGTCTCCCACAAACGTGAACAGTAAGGCCACCAGCAACCAGCGGTTTGTTTTGTGAATGCCGAAGAGTGCAGGGATCGCCAAAATGGGAGCCAATAAGAAGGGGCCGGTTTTTTCAATAAAATCCCATTGCATTGACCAGATTTCAGAGAGTGTTCGCGAAGGTCCACCCGCACCTATGTAATAGAAATTGGAGAGATAACTGGCTTCAAAATAAAAAAACCAATTGCCACACAGAAAGAAGAATGCTGATAGTATGATTTCAGGTAAGACCATCCCGGCAGCCAGACAGACGATTGTGCGAAACGTTTTTCGAATGTCTCTGAATCCAAATGCGGAAAACAAATACACCAATAAAAATAATGACTCAAATACAAAAGTTTGGCGAAATTGCACAGCAACGCCCATGAAAATCCCACTTAACAAAAATCGTAAATTGGCCGGCCATTTCTCTTGCAGGGCAATCCAATAAGCAATTATTACAAATGCCAAAGCGGATTCTTCGGTAAGACCGCCCGATTGAATGGTCTCTGGGTGGCTGGTGAAAAATGCATACAAAAGAATGACGGCCAGAGAAGGGAAGAGCGAGAAAAATTTACGGCATATTGAAAATAAAAAAGTAGCTCCGAGTGCCAACCAGAGAATCTGATGAAATTTCACGGCTATTAGTGAAAAGGGGGAAAACAAAAGGGGCAGGGAATGATAGGCAAATAGGGCTGGTGGCTTGTGATCCCAAAAATCCCGATACGGCAATTGCCCATCTGCCAATGCCTGGCCGCCGTATAAAAAGAGCCCGTCGTCATGCACGAGTTGGCAAAAAAACGTGTGCCAGCGCAATAGGGTATAAATAAACACCAAGCCGGCCCAGAGTAAAATCCAACGTAAATTGTTCCATGATAAGTATTGATTCATGATGTTTTTTTGGTACTGCGTGAGTGGTCTCACGCAATGTGTAGTATGAGGGATATGAAAAGTGGAATCCCTAAATAAAGAGTGTACTTCAATCACAACTCAATTTCAGTGTTGTTAGCGCCTGCCAATGCCGTAGTACACAAATCCCAATTGGCGTAAACGTTCTGGAGTGTAGATGTTACGGCCATCAAAAATGACAGGGGTTCGCATTACATCTTTCATTTTTGGAAAATCTGGGCGGCGGAATTCATCCCATTCTGTAACCACAATCAAACCGTCCACATTCGATAAGGCGTCATAATTGTGATCAACAAAATTCACCCGGTCTCCGAACAGTTGGCGCGCCATATTCATGGCAACAGGGTCATAGGCCCATATTTCTGCTCCTTTTTCCAAAAGGGCTTCGATAATTACCACTGAGGGGGCTTCGCGCATGTCATCGGTTTTGGGTTTGAATGACAACCCCCAAATGGCGAAGCGCTTGCCTTGTACATCCTGATTGAAGTGTTGGAACACCTTTTCGATCAGCACCCGCTTTTGACGCTGGTTGGTGTTTTCTACTGCTTGTAAAATTTCAGGCTGGTAATCTGTTGCATGTCCCATTCGCAATAAAGCTTGTACATCTTTGGGAAAACAACTGCCGCCGTATCCTGCGCCGGGGAACAGAAATGGATAACCAATTCGGCTGTCGGCACCTACACCAATGCGTACGTTTTCAATATCCGCCTCAACACGATCGCACAAATTGGCCATTTCGTTCATAAAGGAAATTTTGGTGGCGAGCAGTGCGTTGGAGGCATATTTGGTCATTTCTGCCGAGGCGTTGTCCATCACCAAAATGGGCTTGCCTGTGCGAACAAATGGGGAGTAGAGTTCTTTCATTAACTCTGCAGTACGCACATTATCAGTACCAATCACCACCCGGTCAGGTTTCATGAAATCATCGATGGCAGCGCCTTCTTTTAAAAATTCCGGGTTGGAAACCACATCAAATTCATAGGCTGCATCACGTTTGTTTAATTCGTCTTGTATGGCATCTTTCACTTTTTGGGCGGTTCCCACTGGAACTGTGGATTTATTCACAACAACCTTGTATGAATTTAAGTGTTTTCCAATATCCTGCGCCACTCCCAGCACGTATTGCAAATCAGCCGAACCATCTACACCTGGCGGTGTACCTACTGCAATGAAATGGATTAGGGCAAATTCAACAGCCTCTTGAAGATTTGTGGTGAATTTCAAACGGCCTTCGCGCGTGTTGCGCTTTACCAATTCTTCGAGGCCGGGTTCGTAGATGGGGATCACACCCTGATTCAAAGCGTCAATTTTCGCTTGATTGATGTCTACGCAAATCACATTGTTTCCAGATTCGGCAAAACAAGTGCCCGCTACCAGCCCGACATAACCGGTTCCCACAACTGCAATATCCATAGGAATTCTCCATATTTTAATTCAGAGTGAGTATTGACGTTCCGGCAAAAAGTCTAATTTGGAGCGCAGGCGTCCCCGCCTGCATCAACATATA
>CAZEZQ010000273.1:0-7022 GCA_964516245.1 uncultured bacterium
GCCAAGGGATCAGGATCGTTCACCTGCGCCCAAACGCCTTGCTTTGTTCCATCATTTGAATAGAAGTTTAACGTATTGTCTGGCGCACTACCGACCCGGGCCACAAATCCACCGTTATATCCGGCAATACTTTCCCAAAACGAATGCCGGGAACCATCACCAATAGCGTGGAAGGGACCTTTGAGGATATCCCCGGTTTCACCATCCAAAATTGAGAGTTGAGGGTCACGATCAGTGGCACCCAGACCGGAACGGTCTTCGGCTGCGACCAACAAATCGCCATTGGAAAGAAATGTAACGCCTCCATTGCGAATTACCCCAGTCAATACCAACCCAGATTGTTCGCCATAAATTGGATCAATTACATTGGTTACTTTGGCTGGACCATTATCCGTAAATTCCAAGATTTGGACAGCAAAGATGTGAGGCAAATAGTCATTGTTCCAACGATTGTCTGAATTAAATTCACTGAATTCAAACGGAGTGCTTTCGTTGGCCACAGCATATTTGCGCGAACCGGGGCGAATGTCACCCGCAACCTTGGCTGGGTTTCCATTCTGACGGTCAGCATCCATATTGTCGAAAAACTCGCTGCCGTCATCGGCAAGAAAACCGGCATGCTCAACCGGTGTGCCATCGGGCAAGACAAATAGCGCATTGGCCACTTCGGTCTCGCCACCGGGGTTGGGTTCAGCGAAGGTGTTGGCAATCAAAATTAAGGTGCCATCCCCCATTGCGGCGCATTCGGGTTCCCAGTTACTCAAGTTGTCGACTCCTTTATCAAACACAACCGTGTCAGGGATGATCACATTGAGACCGGCATCTTGAGGGGTTAACTGCCGGGTTTGCGAGAATGTAGGCAAAGCCACACACAAAGAGAGTCCTGCCATAATAAGTTTTTTCATCTTATTACCTCCAATTACCACAATATAGGATTTTGAAACTATTTACATATATAAAGGATTTGTTCTTGAATTGTTAGAGTAGAAAATAAAAAAGCATAATAAATTTTTTTTTAATAAAGTATGCACGAATCTCACAATATAGATAAAATTATAGCCATACCTAATAATCACTTACCAATTAATAACTTATGGCTGATAAAATTATAGGCTTAATAACTTTGACAAAACAATTAACATTTTATTTGTAGAGATGGGAATTCACGTTTTGAAAGTAATCTTTGATTTTGTTTTTGAGGATGGATTCGGCTACTTCGCGGGCGATGCCGCTTAGTAGGCCTTTAATTTTGTCGTTAAAGGTTTCATTGACACTTCCCACCAACGTTCCTCCTTGATGGGGAATCAACCAATCTACGATTTGCGCCGCATTGTACGAGTGGCTTACATAGAATTGCCGTTCGACGATCAATTCAGTATTAGAATACGATCGATACAAGCGGTGAGCCAAAACGAAAGCCGGGCGGCCGTTTATGATTTGTTTGTAATAAAAATGATGTTGAAATTTCGGAACGGAATTTTTGGGTGATTTTTGTAACTGTTCCACCATTTGGGGAAAGTTTTGATTCAGTATGTTTGATTTGTACAACGTTTCCCGTAAAATTTGGCCTGGATATATCATAAGATTTTTGTCTCGAAGGTAAGGGTCGACACCCGGCAAACCCCGTTCGTAATAGGATTGAAAGCGTTTGAAGATAATGTTTTGAAACGTTTTTTCCGCATGCTGGTAGAGTGTAGATCGATCGTGGGCTTTTATTTCCTCGTGGAGATGCTGAAGTTTTTTGATTTCTTGGCGGTCTAAATTGAATTCATCACCCGGTTCGACTTCCAACAATTTTTGTAATTCATCTCGTTCGTCATCGGCAAATCGAATCCATTGAAAATCATCCAGTGAAATGGGCGGTTTGATTTCTTGTCCGTAATCAAAATCGGATGATAGTTCTAACACATTGGTAGAATGGTAAGTTTTTGCAACCGACTCCATAGGAAAATCAAACCAATGGATACCCGCAATGGTGATTTCAGATTGAATTTTTTCTTCAAATTCCGTAAATTGTGTTTCTCCTTCTACCACCTCATTCAATTTTTCTTGATTCAAATGAAAGGCATGAAAAAACTTTTGTTTGACCGGTAATGTTTTTGAGGATAGCGGCTGGGAGTTTCCAGTGAGAGCGGCCGCGAGTAGGTAGAATCCCAACCCAATAATGCGCTTTTTCATAGAAAAAATCTCCGGTGTCAAAAAGTCCGGTTCAAACTTTTCATTTCTTTACTATTTTGTCTCCGGCGAATCAACCGATCTCTCTTGTTTCTTGTCGCTTAGGCCTCCGGCTACATTTTTGATCAGTTCCCATTCGGTTTGGATTTGACGCATGGCTTTTTGCCACATATTGTCATCAATTTCTTCACGGGTGGCCTGGGTTTTTATCAGAGTTTCATACACGGAGAGCAATTGTTCGGTACATGTGGCCATAGAAAAGTGTTCCGCATTTTTTTTGGCTGCGTCGCGCAATTCCAATTGCGAATGCTGCATTTTGTCGAATATCCAATCCAAGCTTTCGCAAAACACAGATTCTTTTTCTTCCAGCACCAACACCCCATTCACGCGATCTTTTACCACTTCGCGAACACCGGGGGCATCCAACCCGACCACCGGCGTTCCCGCCGACATGGCTTCCGAAAGCACCATGCCCTGGGTTTCGCTTTTGGAGGAAAAGGTGAAGACATCCATCGCATGATAGGCATCGACCAGCTCTTGCCCTTTGAGGATCCCAACCAGATGCAAACGCTCACGAAGACCGGATTCTTGAAATTTTTGCTGGATCATCGATTTGGAGGGCCCTTCACCCGCAACCAGGAAATGGGTATTGGGATGATTCTTCATAAACGTAACAACCGACTGAGTTAAAAACTCTAAATTTTTTTCTGGAGCAAGGCGTCCAAGATGGCCGACCACAAAATCTTGGATTGGAATGTTGAATTGTTTCCGAAATCTTTCACCGTCACCTTCGGCAAAGCGCTCGGTGTACACCCCGGTCGGAATGCTTTGGATGGGAACGGTGACGCCACGGCTGCGCAGCATTTCTGCAATGCTATTGCTGGGGGCGATAACCTGGCTGCAGAGATTGGCGTAGGCCGAGGCGAGTTCGATAACAAAGCGTTTGAGTTGAATCGAATCGCCGGGCACATAATGCGTGTATTGTTCGTAATTGGTGTGGTAGGTGTATACCAATGGGATGTTGCGAACAATAGAGGCGCGCAAGGCAGAGTCTCCCAGCAAAAAGGGATGGTGGGAATGGATGATGTCCGGATCGAAGCGTTCAATCGACTTATTGATCTTTCCATGGAAGGGGATGGCCACGGCAAAATCACTGCCGTTAAAATTTTGAATGGCAGGGACCCGAACCACGTCAATTTCGTCTTCCGGCATGTTTTCGAATTGAGGAGCCACGACCAATACATGATTTCCCCGCTTGCGGTATTCTTCTGTGAAGCGGCGAACCGATTCGGCCACCCCGCCTACATGCGGGGTAAAGGTATTGGTAAACATCGCGATTTTCATACGATGGGTTCCTTCTGCGCCTGGGTTTCGTCTTGTGGGCTCTGTTCGATTGTTGCTTTGTTGGTATGGCTGCTTTCCACCCGCAATGGTTTCTGGTTGGGAAACCGGACTTCGATCATGGGAGGTTGATCCCGCCAGTTCGCCTCCCACGAAACATCGATGTGAGATTCGTGAGGTTCAACCGTAACGGCAATCGGGCCATAGGGTGTAGGAGTCGGACCGTAATAAAGACGGCTGCCCTCTTCGATCCACTTGTCGGCAATTCCCGAAGCCAATACCAGCGTGCCTTCTTCTTCGCGAACGAACATATTGCGCATCATCATAACCCATTCGGCGGAGGCCCACACATGGTGTCCGTCGCCCATGCACCCTCCAAGAGTACGGGGATGAATGGCTTCGGGCCATTGTCCTGTAGGCGAAGCCAATTCGGCCATTGCATCAATCAACTCATGAAACCGTGAATCTCCCGCCCGCATTAAGGTTTGTGCCATTTGCAAGGTTAGGTAGGCGTTGATCCCCGAATGAATCATATCCTGAAAAAAACCGCCATGAACAAAGCATTCCTGCATCAAGAATTCGAGCGTGGCCATCACCCGGGGGTCTTGTTCTGCCCAGAGTTGAAGCGGATACCCTGGAATAATGGACCCAATTGACCCGCTATCCATACGGCGATAGGGGGAGGCGGGTAACGCATAGGTATCGCGAACGGAGATTGAGCGTTCCAAACTGCGTTCAATAGAGGCCATAAAGGCTTCGGCTTCCAAATCGTAGTGCACCGCTTTTCGATCTTCTTGATAGGCGCGAAACAAACACGCCGCGGATTGAAGCCCGGCCACTCCCCAAAAATCATCCCAATAATAATAATCATTATTGCCCAAATGTTCGGCGCTGAATCCGGGGGGGAACAATCCATCGTGCAATTCCCCTTTGTTTTCGGAAAGGCGTTTGCGTGTGATCCACCCCGCTCCCCAATCAATGGCCTGTTTCCATTCGGCTTTGGGTGCAGTACCGGTCAGTTCGCAAAAGCGCTGCATGATCCAAAGCGCTTCGCCATTAGAATCCCACTCTCCATTTTGGGAAGAAAAATATCCATTCACCTGTTGTTTGGAAGGAAAAAGATCCAACACCCGTTCGATTCGCTGAGACAAATTCACGCAGCACAGGGCATGGAGAATAAAGGCGGCATCACGAAACCAAAAGCGTTTGTAAGTATAAGGGCCGGGATAGGTTTCATGGGGCGTATGGAGAACCAGAGAGCGAACGGCAATGTCATAGAGATATTCATACCGGTCGTCTGGGAATTCCAATTGAGCGGAGCCTTCAAGCGCCTGATCCCAAGAAGCGGGTGCTTCATCTCTCGGAAAAACGGGCTGGCTTTCTTTGTCGTGGTGCAGATCGACTGTAAAGGTGAACGTTTCTTGTTGATTCGCTTTTAACGGGTAAAGCGCAGCCGCGGTGGACAACCCGGAACTGCAATGGGTGGAGCTGCTTTGCGATCGGTTCAACATCTTTCGGTATAAGTCGCCGTGTTTGTAATTTGAGGTGAGATGACGCTCAGCCGGCTTGTTGAAAGTAACGCATTTAGCCCCATCAATCGACCATCCCATGCGGTCTTCATTCAGATCAATCTTGGAGATAAAACTTACCCCTTCTGGATTGTAGGGCCGTATGTTGACAGCCAACCAGGCATCTTGTGTGGTGTGGGGAAAATAGTGCACTTTGCAAACCGCTTTGCCATGTTCGAGTTGGGCTTCGGTTTGGCTTGCCAAGGTCAAGCCCTGATTGGAGGTTTCGGTTTGAATGGCGTATTGATTGTCTTGAGTAAGCAGATGTTGATGAACCGCCGTATTGTGACAGGGCAGCAATTCATCTCCATCTTCCGTCACGATCCAGGCGTCTATCGACCAGCCGTCGTAAAAGGGGGTTATCATTCCTGAGGGATCAACAATCGGAAACGCATTGGAATCAGGCACCCCCACAGCCGTCCAATTGCGGTGGCTCATATTGATGTGAGTAATTGAAAACCCACGTGGAATGAATGAAGAATCGTGTGGATTGAACTGGCGGCAGACCCAATAAGGCCACACCCAATCGAGGTTTTGTTGAATGACCTTGGTGTTCATCAAACCGCGGGCATGAAACACCACTCCCGCCCGAATAAGTTCGAGGGGATAGGCCACTTCAGAAGGCTGCGCAAAGTTTTGCAGCACAGAAAAGAAGCGAATCGGATCCATAAACCCATGCGACCGTGCCAGCCGTTTCACTATGTATTTCCAGGGAAGCCAACGCATCCACATAGATCACCTCGTATTCTAGAACTTTTTGAAATCGATATATGACGAATCGGCAAAAAGTCCGATCCAGAAAATGACCATACAATATATAGTAAAATCACGTATCTAAATTCAGTGTATATTGTTGCAGGCGAGGACGCCTGCGCTCCAAAAAAGACTTTTTACCAAATCGTTATATATTTGATTGTAGAGTTTTTACTATTATAGAAAAGTGGGTTTCCCCCCAGCACCACAGGGATAAACCCGATATCATTGGAGGTAAGTCTTAAAACAAAACCACAATTCTCCTTTTTAGGTTCCACTTTGAGAGATTTCCCCGCTTTTTTCTTTGACATCGATCAAATTGACAACATCTTTGGCGCCGCCTTCAAACGCATTTTCTTCGGCTTTCCAGCGTTCGTTCCAGCTGTCAACCGTTCCCGACAATGTGGCGACTCCTTCTTCCACAGCCACATCAACATCGGCTTCGTCCACAAAGGGGCTCCACCACATTTCATCCCGAATGTCGTCTTTCAAAGCTTTATCAGATTTCGCGAGCCACTCGGTGCCGACTATGAGCCGGTTAACGATTTCATTGACACCCTCATTGCGGGAAACCAATTCTTCAGCGCGGTCTTTTTCCATGATATTGCTTACATGGCCTGTGAGTTCGACTACACCTTCGCCTATTTTAATATCGATCCAATTTGAATTCACAGCCGGGTCTTCTGAAAATTGTTCAATTAAATTGAGTCTAATATTTTTATCACTTAAGGTTGGCACTTTCGAAATTGCTAACTGGGGAAAAACAGTTAGAAACGCTAGGGAAATAAATAATAATACTATTCTTTGTAGAAATGCGTTTTTTGGAAATACATTATATAAATCTTTCATTTTGACCTCCTTTTTGATTATTTGTTTTTGAAAAAAGCAACTGCCATTCCAATCGAGAGATTGGATGAATTGAGTCATTAATACAGCAAATTCTCTTGTTTTTTTGGATGTATGCAATTCAATTTCAGAATGGACCAAGCAACAAAAACACAGAAATGTATAGAAACTACACAGTGCTTCCTGTTATTCGAAAAGGGATGAATGCTTTATCTTGATAATGATGCTTTTCAAAGACACTGATTTGGAATGAGCTTTGCAAGTATTAAAATTATTGATGACGCTCCGGCAAAAAGTTATTTTTGGAGCGCAGGCGTCCTCGCCTGCAACTATATATAG
>CAZEZQ010000274.1:0-2561 GCA_964516245.1 uncultured bacterium
GCACAAGGATTTTACAATCAAATTGCCGGATTGTTACGGCATGTAATTGTGATCTGGAAAAGAAAACCAGAAAAGGGGAGTTTAAAGAAGACCTTTATTTTAGGTTAAAAGTCTTCATGATAGAGATCCCCCCCCTAAGAGACCGGCTGTCGGATATCCCCTTATTGGTTGAACATTTTTTACATAAAATTAACAAAGAGCTTGGCACCCAGGTAACAAAATTACAGGATGGGGTCATAGAAGAACTGGTTAATCATAATTGGACAGGGAATGTCAGACAGCTTGAAAATTCAATTGTTCAGGCCCTTGTAGAAAGTCGCAGCCGTGTCCTTTTAAAGGAGGATATGAAAAAAATATTAAAAACAAATTCACCTTTACAGCAAATGGGATTAGAATCATACTCCCTTGCCAGTGTTGAAAAAAATCATATCCTTAAAACGCTGTCTCACTTGAAGTGGAATAAAACCAAAACCTCAGAAGTGTTGGGTATATCATTGCCCACCCTGCGAAGTAAAATCAGAAAATATGAGGTTAAAAAAATGTAAATTCCATAATATAGAGGGTGTTTAATACTGCTGGAGCCGCATGAAATCCCCAGATCCATCCAAAATATCATCCAAAGGGAATAAATCCGGGCACAACTCCCGTTTGTCCCCTGTCTGAAAGCCACTATACGGCTTGACGACCTTCTGTTTTTTGCACCCGCCGTCCGAAACTGGAATGTTTGGCTCCAGTATTAAACACCCTCTTTGTATGGCGGATCGCAGATAATCAGGTCGGGCTTGCCCTTGGATTTCATAACCGGCAAATCTTCCCAGTTGCCGTCCGGATTCCCCGGATTCCAATGTTGAGGGTTTCAAGGCGGAGCAGGGCGATTCTTCCGGCCAGACTTTCGCTGACCTGTCCCATGAGAGAAAATTGCTGAGAGCCGGTCATGATCCATCGGCCGTACCGGTTTCGATGGCTGTCGATGACAATTTTCAACTCCCGGAACAGTTCAGGGACATACTGGATTTCATCGAGAATCACCGCATCCTGAAACCGGGAGAGAAATTGTTCCGGTGCTTCTTTGGCCGCTTCCACCTGCTGCAGATAATCAAAGGTGATATACGTGGTGTCCGGGAACATGTGCTGTAACAGGGTGCTCTTGCCGGTCTGTCTGGCACCGGTCAACAGAACGGCCGGTCTTGACCGGACACAGCGGCTTACCCGGTCTGTGATCTGGCGCTCTATCCACATATCTGTCTCCTTGACTTTAAGATATTTCGAAGTGTAACTTTGAAATATCTTAAAGTCAAGGAATGGATTTTCTGTTATGACTTCATCCGATCCGCTCTTCCGTCGGGCAGCGGCATCATGGCATTCTGATGTCCATTGTTTCCGACAGTAATGCCGGTCCCGGTGCCAGTATCGCGATACAGACATGGGTGTGGTCTTTACGGTTATGGAGATTTGTTTTCATACTATTTTTGATAAAAAGCAGTTTATTATCATTAAATAATAACAATAAGGAATTGTAAAAAATTTTCATTTCTTTATTATTGCATTGAAATTATTATATAAATCAGCATAAATGAAAATTATTGACAAACAAGCAAATACTATATAATATCATTAATTAAACACTGGAGGGCTTCATAATATTTTTTTGCGGTGTATCTGTACATCAACCAGGTGCACGCCAGGGTTCTGCAGAAATTCAACAACCCCTCCACACCCAAACCGCTATATAAAGGAGTACAATACAATGATGACACGAAAGCAATCCTTCATCGCCACATTTCTAACTGTTACAGTAATGCTTATGACCGTCTGCTCTTCTGCAGGTGCCGCAGCTTCAGGACAGGTGGAAAAACTGAAGGTCATTACTACCCTTTTCCCCTTGTATGACTGGGCCAGGATCATTGGTGGTGATAAGGCTGAAGTCACTTTGCTTCTACCCCCCGGAGTCGAGTCGCATAGTTTCGATCCGACACCAAAAGATGTCGTAAAAATAAACAAAGCCGATCTTTTTATATATACCGGCAAATATATGGAACCCTGGGCAGAAAACGTAATAAAGGGCACGACCAATAAAAGCCTCCTGGTAATCGACAGCAGTCACGGTATCGAGTTGGTGGGCGAACATGGTCATGACGCGCATGCCTTTGAATGGGCGGGGGTTTTTGATCTGGCAGCGGGCGAATACACCTATTCCCTCAACCATGGGCCGGATCCTTCAATGAAGGTGATCATACTGCCCACAACCACAGCCTCTGCGGAAGGAATCGAAGCCGTTGAGGAAAGAGCGGAATTCCTTTTACAAAGTGACGTACTAACGGTTACGCCGAGCCAGAAACTGCAGGCGGATGAAATTCTCTACAACTTGGATCTGGCCGGAGAAAAATCATCATACACCCTTTCCATAAAGGAAGCGGGAGCCTACGTTTTCTTTACAGAGCATCTTCCAGAAGAGTTCGGAACCGAACTCAAAAAAGGTGACGGTGTTGTTATGCCGCGTGCAACAGAAGTCGTTGAAGGACACGATCATGGTGAACACCACGGCACGGAGGGAAATCACC
>CAZEZQ010000274.1:2571-6948 GCA_964516245.1 uncultured bacterium
CCACCACGGTGAAGAGGCAGAAGCGCATCATCATCACCATGGCGGAAAAGATCCCCATATCTGGCTGGATTTTTCCCTTGCCGCAAAAATGGTAGACACCATCGCCGGTGGTTTTGCCGGCAAAGACCCGGCAAATGCGGAACTTTACATAAACCGGGCGCGTCAATATAAGGAAAAACTGCAGGAACTCGATCATCTCTATCAGCAGGCTCTGTCCCATTGCAAGCACCAGACCATAATTTATGGGGGCCATTTTGCATTTGGCTATTTTGCTGACAGGTTCAAGCTGGAGCATGTTTCACCCTACAAAGGCTTTGCTCCCAATGCCGAACCGACTCCCAAAGATATCGCAGAACTGATGAAAACGATAAAAGCCAAAGATATCAAATACATATTTTATGAAGAGGGAATTGATCCAAAAACCGCGAGAGTCATCAGTAAGGAAAGTAACACTGAAATGCTGCTTCTCCACGGTGCCCACAATGTGAGCAAAGAGGAACTCAAGGCGGAAGCAACCTACCTCAGCTTAATGCAGGACAACCTGGAAAGATTGACGAAAGGGCTTGAATGCCAGTAAGCATTGCCGACGTTACAAACCTTACCGTACAATACGGTGACACGGAGGTTCTCAGTACTATCAGCTTTCATGTTGCACCGGGAGATTTTCTGGCAGTGGTAGGCCCTAACGGATCCGGCAAGACGACCCTGGTGAAATCCCTGCTCGGACTGGTAGAGCCAACAAGCGGATCCATCAGCTTGCTGGGCCAGAAACCCTCTCTCTTCGACCAATGGAACCGCATCGGATATCTTCCGCAGATTTCCGGAAACACCCATAAGGGTTTTCCAGCTACAGTCCGTGAGATTGTCGCTTCAGGGCGGCTGGCCCTGAAGCGATTTCCCCGGCGTTTGACGGCTTGTGATCATGCAGCTGTCACTGAAATGCTCGATATTATCGGCATCGCCGACCTGGCCGACCGCAAAATAGACAGATTATCAGGCGGGCAGCGGCAACGGGTTCTTTTGGCAAGATCGATGGTAGCTGGCAGTGAGGTTCTCTTCCTTGACGAGCCGACCTCAGCCCTTGACCCCGCAACAAGAGATAACTTTTATCAGCTCCTGCAGGACATCAATCAGATCCAGGGACGGACCATTGTCATGATCACCCACGACAGCGGGACCGTCGGCGCGTATGCTGATAAGTTCTTGTATATCGACCGGACGGTGATATTTTTCGGTGATTTTTCCGGCTTTTGCCGCTCACCCGCCATGACGGCGTATTTTGGCGGTCATGCCCAGCACCTTATCTGTGGACAGCATGAGGAAGAAAAGGTGCCATGATCAGCGACGTTTTGTCCCAACTGGGGGAAGCTCTGAATTACAGCTTTATTCAGCGGGCTCTTATTGCAGGTTCTTTTACCGCTGCTTGCTGTGCGCTTCTCGGGGTGTTTCTGGTGCTGCGGAGGTTCTCACTGATTGGGGACGGACTTGGTCATGTCAGTTTCGGAGCGGTCGGGCTCTGTCTTCTGCTCAATCTCCATCCGGTATTTTATTCCATTCCCGTCGTTCTGCTCGCCTCTTTGTGGATACTTCGCCTGTCCGATAAGACAGGGGTCCAGGGGGACGCGGCCATCGGGCTGACATCCTCTGTGGGAGTGGCCGGCGGTTTGATGCTGGCCGGCATCGGAGGCGGGTACAATGTCGATCTTTTCAGCTATCTCTTCGGCAATATTCTGATTATCTCCAGAGCTGAAGTGCTCATCAGCGTTTTCTTGTCGGTTACCGTTGTTGCCGTGATTAGTCTCCTTTACCATGATATGTTTGTCACCGCCTTTGAGCACGAATCCGCCCATGTCCTGGGGATACAGACCGGCAAAATCAACACAGTGCTGGTGATGTGTACTGCCCTGACAGTTGTGTTGAGCATCCGTATCGTCGGGATAATGCTGGTCTCAAGCCTCATAATTCTTCCGGGCATTGCCGCGCTGCAGATCGCTTCCGGCTTCAGATCAACACTCCTCCTCGCCGTGCTTTTTGCCGTATCTTCCATCTGGATCGGTATAGGGGCCTCCTTTGTTTTCGATCTTCCCACAGGCGCAACCATCGTATTTGTCAATTTCGGTTGGTTTGTCATGAGTGCACTGGCGGCCCGCCATATGAAAAGATCATGACATCAGGATACCGATAAAAACAAACTTGAAGTTTGGCTGCAGCTGTTGCATTCGATGGAGGGAGAGGATATATTCGTATGAAAGGTATTTTTTATGTTAATAATAACAAGGAACGTTTCATCTTCCAGGGGTACCATATGATTTTAGACAGCAAGCACCTTTGATCATGTTCGGGGCAGAGGGAAACGAACGAATAAGCTTGTTTTTATCGGCTTTGATCTTAATCGGGATTTTCTCTGTAAAGGTTTTGCGTACTGTCTGCATGACAGCCTGGAGCCAGATAATACCAATGAAAAAGAATACTAACCAACTACGCCTTGCCTTCAACACTTTGGGGAAACGGTATACAGCCCAGCGTCAGAAGATCTTGGATGTATTCAATAAAAACACCACAGGATTGACGATTGCCCAGGCAGTCGAGATGTTACGAAGTGAAGGCATTGGCCACACCACTGTCTACCGTACTGTCAAAGAACTGACCGAAATGGGATTTCTCCAATGGGCACATACTCCGCAGGGTGAGCATCTTTTCATATCAAGTAAAGGTGGGCATTGTCATCCTTTGGTTTGCCGTCTGTGTGGAATTATTGAACTGGTGGATTGTCAGGGCATGAGTACTTTGCAGAAACTGATTGCCGTTGAAACAGGATTTCAGATTGAAGGACACCACCTAGAGTTCAAAGGCATATGCAAACAGTGTCAGGAGGCTGAAATATGAGTGCGGAACGAGCATCGCGCCTTTGTTTTAGCGGCAATGATCGCAGTGTCGGCAATGATCATTGCAATGGTAGAAAAACCCAATTTATCAAGGAGGAAAAAATGGCCAATTGTTGTAACATGAAGCAAGGAGATGTTTTTTATTGCAAGGTTTGCGGCCTGGAGCTTTCTGTCAAGAAAGCCTGCACATGCAAAGAGGGGGCGGAGGAAGCCTGTAGCGTTCCTTTGCAATGCTGCAATCAGGAAATGACAAAAAAGTAGTATGATTTCGCAGCCGGTGGGGCTGTGTATGATCCTTCAGCCACACCGGAAAAAGAGAGGATATGGCCGGCTGTTGGCAAGACCGTCATGCCGTCAGGATATAGGGTTTGCCGGAAACCGGGTGAAGCTGTACCAGCACCGGGGTGTGGTAGACCGCTTCGATGACGGCCGGGGTGATCACCTGTTCCGGGGGGCCGGCGCGGAAAATGGTGCCGTCGGTACCGTGAATCAGAATGAGGTGGTGGGCATATTCACTGGCCAGGTTGAGATCGTGGAGCACCATGATCACGGTGAGGCGGCTTTTTTGGTTGCGCTCACGGATCTGTTTGAGGATCACGGCCTGGTGGGTGATGTCCAGATGGGAGGTGGGCTCGTCCAGCAGCAGGAGATCCGGTTCCTGGACCAGGGCCCGGGCCATGGCTGCCAACTGGCGCTGGCCCCCGCTGACACTGGCCATGGGGGTGTCCCACAGGCGGTGGATATCCAGCAGTTCCAGGGTCTGTTCCGCTTTTTCCAGGTCCCGTGTCTGTTCGAAAAACTGGTACCGGGTAAAATAGGGCAGCCGGCCCATGAGCACATACTGGCCCACGGTCATGGGGGGTGCGTCCAGGGTCTGGGACATCCGGGCCAGGGTCCGGGCCAGAAGGTTGCGGGGGATCTGTTGGATCTGCGTGCCGTTGATCAGGACCTGGCCCTGGACGGGGGGAAGCACCCGGGACAGGGTTTTGAGCAGGGTGGTTTTGCCGCACCCGTTGGGTCCGATCACGGCGATGATCTGCCCTTTTTGCACGGAAAAAGAGATCTCTCTGAGCACGGCGTTTCTGCCGTATCCGCAGAACAGGTCTCTGGCCTCGAGAATGGGAGGCGAAAGGGTCATCGCGCCCCCTTCTGTCTGCGGGTCAGCACCCAGATGAACACGATGCCGCCGATGATCCCGGTGATCACTCCCACGGGCAGCTCCAGTGGCGCGATGACGGTCCGGGCCACGATATCGCACAGGGTCAGGAACACCGCTCCTCCCAGAAAGGAACTCAGCAGCAGGATGCGGTGGTCCGATCCTGCGGTCATGCGCATGAAATGTGGAACGATCAGGCCGGCAAACATGATGATGCCGGCGGCGGACACACTCAGGCCCGTGAGAATGGAGGCGGTGATGAACAAAATCTTTTTGGAGCGTTCAATGGAAATCCCCAGTCCGGAAGCCTCTTCTTCCCCCAGGGTCAGGGCGTTG
>CAZEZQ010000275.1:0-6940 GCA_964516245.1 uncultured bacterium
TAATTTAACTTGAAAATGTGAGAGACACATGTTCACAATTTGCCCGTGAGAATCTAAGATTCTTCTTATCCATTTGTGTGGGTTTTTGAACATAAAAAATTGTTTGAGTAGTATTGAAGTGGGATTGCAAGCAATACGTGTAACCAATATGATTGTCACTATATTCTATCTTAAAGAGAAAAATTTTCGTGTGATTGGAACATGTATCATTACCCAACACTTTTGTATCAAACAATGAAAAATGCAAACGTCGAACGTGTGTCACATGATCGCATTCAACAATTGCAAGACCAACGTTTTCGTCGCTTATTAAAGTATGCCTGGAAAAAAAGCCAATTTTACCGAAATTTTTACAGTGCTCATGGCATTTCAGAAGACGATCTGGATGATGTAGTTTCTACAGATTTGCCCATTGTAGACAAAAAAACCATTCAAGAAAACTTTGATGAGGTGGTATGCGATCCAAAGATTAAGCGCAATGATATAGAAGCCATTTATATGGATCCAACTTTTATTCGAAAGAAATATTTATCAAAATATCAAATTATTATCTCTTCAGGCACCTCAGGTTCTCCCAGTTTTTATCTGTACAGTATTTATGATTGGGCCCGGTTAAATGCGATTGGCCAGACGCATGTCTCAAAATCAAAGTTTCAACTGAAACGTATCAAGGTGGTCTATTTGATCCAAGACTACCATCCAGGGACGGGTATTAGCATCGCGGCCAATACCGAAAAACTTCTCTACAATTGTCAAATTATAAGTCCAAGTTTAGCGATCAATGAGATTGTAGGCCGGCTCAATCATTTTCAACCCGACTATCTATCGGGTTATTCCTCTTTTCTTTTTCATTTAGCGAAAAACAAAACTGAACTCAAATTGTCCATTACTCCTCAAAAAATTTTTGGTTCTGGCGATGCCATGACGCCTGCGATGAAGTCAACAATCACTGATGCATTCGGCGTAGTTCCATATAACGTGTATTGTGCAACGGAATCGCCGGCAATGGGCATGAGTTGCATACAAACCGACGTCTTTTATCTGTTCAATGATTGGAATATATTTGATTTGGATCCAATCAATCTCGGGCGCCAAGAAAGAATAGAAACAGGTACTCTCATTCTTACAAATTTGTACAACTACACGCAACCAATAATTCGATATTGTATGGGAGATATGATCTCAATTCACAAAGATAAGCGCCAAGGCGATCTTCCCTTTATGCAGGTAGATACGATAGGTGGGCGGGTCATAGAATCGTTGCAATTTAAGAATTCGCTTGAAAATGTGGAATGTATTTTGCCTCATTATTACATCGAAAACTATTACCCCATTCCTGGTTTGCGAAGATTGCAGTTTGTACAAGATACAGAAACTCATGTCAACATCAACATCGAGTTGTTTGAAGACCATACAGAAAATACGATGAAAGAAATAGAACGACAATTTGTTGAATTACTAAAAATGAAATCATTAGAGGGTCAAGTACAATTTACATTTCACGTTATGAAAGAAATTCCTATCGATCAACAGACAGGTAAATTTCGACCTGTCATCCCATTGGATCTATACAAGAAAACTCACATCAATGCTTAATGCCCAATTGTTTATCTTCATGAAAAATGTGAGTGCACGAATGAAATGAAAAACAATATTTCATTTCGAACACAATTACCCAAATCGATATGAACAGACATCAAATACAAAACGCATTCCATCCTGAAGAGATACGCCGGCACTTGTTGCAATTTGATCAATACTGTTGTTTTGTCCGCGATCATGACCATCTCTGTTTAAAAATTTATGAACATTTAACAGATCCATTCAGTCGTGAAATGCGTGATTCTCACTGCACATTGCCTCCAATACAAATTTCACAATTTGGCGACCCGGCATTTCGAATGCGGTATGGCTCCAACATCCCCTATTATTCTGGTTCAATGGCCAATGGCATTGCCAATGAACGTCTTGTCATGGCGATGGGCAATCAAGGGTATCTCGCTTCCTTTGGCGCTGCGGGTTTGCTGCCATCCCGAATTGAGAAAGCCATTCAAACCATCCAAACGGCTCTACCTAACGGTCCATATCTGTTCAACTTGATACACAGTCCAAATGAAAACCTTTTGGAAGAAAAAACCGTTGACCTTTACATTCAATATCAGATTCCGATTGTTGAAGCCTCAGCTTATATGGATATAAATCCACATATTGTTCGCTACAAGCTTGCTGGGTTATCGTTAGATTCCAAAGAGAATATCGTTTTTCAGCACCGTATTATTGCCAAAGTTTCGAGATCTGAAATCGCCGAAAAATTTATGAAACCTGCGCCCAGCAAAATTGTTGAATATTTGTTGCACAAGAATCTAATTACCTCTCAACAAGCCGAACTGGCCCGTTTTATACCTGTGGCCGATGACATCACTGTAGAAGCCGATTCAGGCGGACATACCGACAACCGTCCTCTCCAATGTTTATTGCCTTCAATATTGTCTTTGCGGGATGAAATCCAAAACCAGTATGCCTATCCCAATCCCATCATGGTTGGTGCGGCGGGTGGAATCGGGACACCCGAAGCGGCTTATGGGGCATTTATGATGGGTGCAGCCTACATTGTCACGGGCTCGATCAATCAATCGTGTGTTGAGGCTGCTGTTTCTGAACATACCAAAAAACTTCTTTCCGAAGCCAGTATGACCGATGTGATGATGGCTCCTGCGGCGGATATGTTTGAAATGGGAGTGAAACTGCAAGTCTTAAAACGGGGAACTTTGTTCCCCATGCGGGCACAAAAACTGTATGAACTCTATCAACAGTTCCACTCTATTGATGAAATTCCACGTACGGAACTCGAAAAAATAGAAAATCAAATTTTTCAGCAATCCTTGGAAAAAGTGTGGGAATCGACCCAAACATATTTTATGAATCGAGATCCTCATCAGTTGGACCGTGCCGTTAACAATCCAAAACGGAAAATGGCATTATTGTTTCGTTGGTATTTGGGACTTTCATCGAAATGGTCGAATGTAGGGGACGAACACCGGAAAATGGACTACCAAATTTGGTGCGGTCCGGCTATGGGAGCGTTTAATCAATGGGTGAAGGGGAGCTATTTGGAAAAACCTGAAAATCGATCGATTATTGATATGACGTATCATTTACTGAAAGGAATGTTGTATCATCACCGGATTCAAACGGCAAAGATGTGTGGAATTCAATTGCCTCATTCCCTTCTTAGATACATACCTGAAAAAGAAAATTTGAATTCTTATGCGTCTGTTAACCAAAGATGAGACCACAAAATATCGATGAATTAACTTGATCGATAACATCAATTCAATCATTGTATAATGACAGTGGTAGTTGTAATGGAATAGGACCAACCCAAAAGCGCCCTCGTTCCTGCCGAATATACTGGAAGCGAAGAACGGCAACAGCTTTTAAAGTTATGTTCAGAATTGATGATCCGGCAAAAAGTAAAATCCAGCATTTTGATGTACCACATCTTGGAGCGCAGGCGTCCCGCCTGCTCTATATGTAGTTGCAGGCGAGGACGCCTGCGCTCCAAAAAGAACTTTTTGCCGGATCGTCAGAATTAAAGCATACTATTCAGGGTTCCTCTCTTTTTTCACGGGGATGATAGAAGCCGGTTCATTAAGACGTTGCAATCCCATACGCTGGGTTTCTATAGGGGGAGAGACCCGGACGATGTATTCTTGTTGGGCTTGTTGTATTGCATTATCGATTGCCTGATTGATCTGGCGCCGGCTATAGAGAATCCACAAGGTATTACCAGCCTGCAAATCTTCGATTGTCTTCAAGACTTCTGTTTCCAATTCATCCTGAGTTTTTGTGTTGAGATAATAGCCCTCATTGAAATGAGCGAGATGTTTTTCCATATCTTTGGGGAAGGATCGAAATGCAGTTGGATTATTCGCTAGATAATATTCCACAACTGGACGAGTTAGTCCGGTGCATAGAATAATATCATTTTCTTCAATATGGCGGCGCAAGTATCGCACCATATCTTTTTCTGTAAATGCTGGTTCATTTGAATAATTTTGAATGATCATAGTGCACGCCGCCATCAAATAAATAAAAATATATCCATATTGCAGTGGCGTCCATGGAATAAGGTTGATGCCATAAGCCAAAAGCAGGCAGAATAGTGGAAACACGAAAAAATCGGTGCGCGCGGGAAGATAGACAGGGGCAGCCAGTAACGAGTAGAGATAAGGGAAGAGCAGGGAAGCAAAAGCAAGAACAAAGACACTGCTGATCACTCTGCTTCGATATCGAATGAGAGACCCAAGAACAGTGAAAAGGGGGACACACCAAACAAAAAGAGTAAGCCATTGTAAGAACGGCGGCAGTTGGGGTAAAGAAATATACACCGGCATGTTGCCACCAGGTAGAAAAGCTGAACAGGTCATTAGAATTGCGCCTGGATGCCAAAAGCGCTTTACCCAATCAATCGTCATTTCAGTGTTTTGCACCTGTTGAAACAAGATAGGCAGCCAAGGGAGATATGCAATAAAAACCACACCAATGGCGGTTAATTTATAGACTTTCAGTTTCCATCCCTGGCCGAAAATAAAGATAGTTACAAGTCCACTTAATGCAGCGAACCATCCCAAATTGTGGGTGTATACCAGCAAAATAAGAAAGATAACCGAGAAGTCCAAATTCATTCGTTTGTTGTATTGTATATAACGAAGAAGAAACCATACATAGCCCAGCATCAAAGCGGCAAACAGCGTATAATTTCGAACTTCGTGCATATAATGAATTGCCAGTGGTGAGAACGCCCAAAACAAACATGACAGAATGGCAGTTCGCCTGTTGAAGAATTCATCCGCTAGCCGATACAAAAACAATGTTCCCACAATCGCAGCAAAGAGAGAGAAAGAACGTAAGGCCGCTTCAGATTCGCCAAACACGAAACGCCAATTATGCAAAAGGTCATAATAGAGTGGTGGTCCGGCGTCATAAGCCATACGAGTGTGAATTTCAGGCATTGAGAGACGGGCCATTAAGGCAGAATAAGCTTCATCCAGCCAGAGGGGGGGTGCAACTAAGCTGGGAATCACTACTATTATCTGTAAAACGATGATAACCAGTATACCAAGATGGTTGTTAATATACTTTTTCAATATTCCTGCCCCGTTCACCGGATTATTCCTATTTCATATAGTTTATTAGCATTATAAGGGATTTCATTAGATAACCATTAAAAGAAGGTGATTCGTGGATGATTTCGTTGTGGACATTCAAGTAAAAGTTCAAAAGAAAGCAAACGATACCTAATTTTCCAACCGAAAAAGGAATTAGGAGGGGGTACTTCCACCTTGAGTCGCTCCACCTTGAAGCTCATCTTTTAAGTGAGGGTCAAGATAATCGCGCAGGCCATCCCCAAGCAGATTTAGGCCCAATACTGCCAGCATGATGGCGATTCCAGGGAAGAGGGCGCACCACCAGTAACTATCGATGGTGGAGTAATATTCGTTGATCATGCGTCCCCAGCTGGGTTGTGGAGGCTGTACCCCCAGGCCCAAAAAGCTAAGTGCAGCTTCGGCGATAATGGCCTCGGCAAATCCCAGGGTTACCACAACAAAGATGGGGGTGATGATGTTGGGGACCAAATGGCGCACCATGATGCGCAGTGGGCTGAATCCAAAAGCGCGGGCGGCTTCGACATAGGCGTTTTCTTTGATGCTCATGATTTGGCCGCGCACAATGCGGGCAATAAGCACCCAGCTGACCAGGCCGACGGCGATGAATACGCGGGTGATGGGTTTTTCGATGATATTATTCAAAGCGAGATCCATCGCCAAGACTAACAGCAAATAAGGGAAAGACCAAAACACGTTGATGAGCCACATAATAATGGCATCCACCCAACCGCGAAAATAGCCTGCCAAACAACCGAGTGGCAAACCAATAAGCAACGCGATCCCTTGCGATATAAAACCAATAAACAAGGAAATACGTCCGCCTTCCAACACACGAACCATCACATCGCGTCCGAAGCGGTCGGTTCCTAACCAATGGTCAGATGAAGGGGGAAGAAAAGTATCGGAGAGTTCGCCTTCTTTGTAGTGATATTCACTGAGCATGGGGCCGAATATAGCCAAAAGCAATAAAATTAAAGTAATACAAATGCCCGCCAGGGCCATTTTTTGTCTGAAAAGTACACTCATTTACAATTTCACCCGTGGATCCAAAAATCGATAGCCAATATCCACCAGCAAATTGATGAATACGAAGATGGTGGCGGCAAATAGAACCGTTCCTTGAATGGTTGGCAGATCGCGTTGTTGTATGGCTTGGATAGAAAGCCAGCCGATTCCAGGCCAAGAAAAAATCATTTCCACAAAAAAACTTCCAACCAGCAACGCTGCGAGTGAACCGCTGAGCGCTGTAAACACAGGATTAAACGCGTTGCGGAAGGCGTGCTTCATAATCACCCACAACTCCGATTGGCCTTTGGCGCGGGCTGAGAGAACGTAATCTTTACGCAGTACATCCAGCATACTCGAGCGGGTTAGGCGGGCTATGATCGCCAATGGCCTTGTACCCAGGGCTATACTAGGCAACACCAGAGCCGAGATCCCTTCGTTTTCGATATAACCGGTAACGGGAAACCAACCAAGCAAATAACCGAAGATCCACATAAGCAAAACGGCGAGAAAAAATATGGGGATGGATATACCCGCCAAGGCGATGATCATAGAGGCAAAATCGATTGATGTATTGCGCTTCAGGGCGGAAATGATGCCGGTGGGAATACCAAGCACGATTGCGAAAAGCATCGCGGCAAGGGCCAAGAGGCCGGTAGCTGGGGCGCGGTTCATTAATTCTTCCATGACCAAACGGTTGTTTATGGTAGACCGGCCGAGGTCGCAGGTTATTGCTTTTTGCAGGAACATCAAATATCGGATAT
>CAZEZQ010000276.1:0-1330 GCA_964516245.1 uncultured bacterium
CTGAGATCACGATGTTTTCCGCATCGTGCCCCGTCGATTTTTACTAATCCGCCATGTTTGGATGGGATTTCGCAAAGGCAGACAAACAACGCTTGCCTTTGCCACCCGTCCGTCGAGATTGGCGGATCGGTCCGCCAAACAACATTGGCGGACAGGCGTTCGGCTGAGGATGCGATCGCTTTATTTCCTCACCCTTAGATTAAAAACCGCAAAAAAAATGGATTGTGAGAGAACATTTGTGGTGTTGGAGGATGTAGGAGCCTGAATCACCTGAGGTTATGGAAAATTAAATTTTTTCTGAAAATTGCTGGGAGGGATTTTTTTGTCTGAACCAGGAAGACAGGAGAGAAGGAAGACAGGAAAACAACTTATGGGAATGATAGAAGTGAACGCTTAGAGCTGGAAGTTTGAATATTCATGATTTGTATTGTAATTTGATTTTTGAATGAATTTTATCAAGGGCTTGGTTTCGCATTGCCATTGGTGCCTACTTTAATTCATCCTAGTAGTTCATGGCATTTGAAATTGTAGGTTATAAAGGACGCGATGGGACTGAAGGGACGATGAGTTTAGGATATTTTGACGTTGGGTGAATGTTCCGGCTCGGCGGGAGCACGCCACGGCGCATTTTCAACCTCGCCCTCCCGCAAGAACGGCTGGCTCGAAAAGAGCCAGCCGTTTCAATAATGAATGGTTTCTTTTGAAACTATTTTTATTCCAAGGCTTTGCCTAATATTTCGTAGTTTCGGTTGACCATTTGCCGGGGGTCGTCGATTAATCCCGCGGCGGCTTTGGCGGTCATGTAGAGGTGCTCGACCGCCATGTTGAGAAACGGATCGTCTTCGTTGGCTTGGCGGCGTTCGAAGAGTTTTTTGACCATGGGGTGGTTCATGTTGATTTCGAGCGCGTGTTTGCCCTGGTAGGGCATTTCCTGGTTCATGGCTTTCATCAGCTGCTGCATTTGGATGGTCATGCCGGGGTCGGAGTTGACCACCATGGCCGGGCTGTCGATTAAGCGGCTGGAGGTGCGAACCGCATCGACCTGGTCACCAAGAAGGTTTTTGATCCATGCGGTGAACTGCTGCTTGTCTTCCCAATTGAGGGTGGAATCTGTTTCTTCTTCGGCGCTCTCTTCTTTTCCCGCGCCGCTATCGGGCAGTTCGACATCGCCCTGGCTGACGGAAACCAGTTGTTTGCCTTCAAATTCACGAATATTGGTGAGGACAAAATCATCGATGGGTTCGTAGACATAGAGCACTTCGATACCGCGTTTTTTGAAGGCTTCCATATAGGGGCTGGTATCGAGCATTTCGCGCGAGGGGCCGTTGAT
>CAZEZQ010000276.1:1340-5339 GCA_964516245.1 uncultured bacterium
ATGTAGTAAATTTTGTTTTGCCCCAGTTTCAAGCGCGAGATGTAATCGGTTAGGGAAATGAGTTTGCCCGCTTCTTCGTTGGACGATTCGAAGCGCAGCAGGGGCACGATTTCGTCTTTGTAATCAAAGTCGGAGACTACGCCTTCTTTGAGAAAATGCTGGAAGGTCTTCCAGAAATTGGCGTATTTTTCGGGTTCTTTTTCAGCTTGTTCTTTGAGGAATTTGAGCAGCCGTGAGGTCACCACTTTTTTCAATTTGCGAACCAGGGCGTCGTCTTGAAAGGTTTCGCGGGAAATGTTGAGCGGCAAGTCTTCGCTATCGACCACGCCTTTCACAAACCGCAGCCAATCGGGCAGGATGGCGTCGCATTGCGATTGAATGAGAACCTTGCGGGAATACAAATTCACGCCGGGGTCGAGTTTGCCAAACCCAAAGCGTTCTATATTTTCTGTGGGGATAAAAAGCAGGGCGTTGATCTGCAAGGGCGCATCGGCGGAAAAGTGCATGCGGAACATGGGTTCGTCGAAGGCTTTGGCGACGAATTTGTAGAACTCGTTGTATTCTTCTTCGGTGATGTCGCTTTTGTTGCGGGTCCATAGCGCTTGGATGGTGTTGACTTTTTCACCGTTGATCAAAATGGGGAAAGGCACGAAGTTGGAGTATTCTTGCACGATTTGCTTGATGCGTTCTTTGGAGGCGAATTCTTCGGCGTCATCGCGCAAGGTGATGATGATTTGGGTCCCGCGGGAGAGATTGTCGACGGGCAGAATGGTGTATTCACCCGAACCGTCAGAACGCCATTCGACACCATGTTCATCGGGCAAATACGAGCGGGTTTTTACCGTAACTTCTTTGGCCACCATGAAGGAGGAATAAAAGCCAACGCCGAACTTGCCGATCAGGTTGACATCGGCTTTCTGCATTTCAGCCGCTTTTTTGAGGAACTCGCGGGTTCCTGAATGCGCGATGGTGCCCAGGTTTTCCACCACATCGGCTTCGGTCATGCCAACGCCGGTATCGGAGATGGTGATGGTTTTGCCTTCTTCGCTGACGTCGATGCGGATTTCGAGAGGGGCGTCTTTGTCTT
Source organism: uncultured bacterium (assembly GCA_964516245.1). Taxonomy (GTDB): domain Bacteria; phylum Hinthialibacterota; class Hinthialibacteria; order Hinthialibacterales; family Hinthialibacteraceae; genus CAZEZQ01. The sequence continues at coordinate 2,428 of CAZEZQ010000276.1, forward strand.
GAATGTTTTCGTTTTGTAGTTGTTCGTAGCGCACTTTTTCGAGCGCGTCGGCAGCGTTGGAGACCAACTCGCGAATGAAAATATCGCGATGGGTATAGAGCGAGTTGATGACGATATCAAGTACTTGTTTGACTTCGGCTTGAAAGGCATGGGTTTGTGCGCTTTGAGTGGCTTGGTTCATGGTTTATTCTATCCTCCACAAATGATTGGTATTTAAGTTATTTTACGCCCAGCCTTGAAAGGCTGGGCTATTTTCTTTCAATCCCTGCGGGATGAACGAAATTAGGTTTTGCAAAGATGGGTCGGACGACTTGACCCATCCTACATTTATTGAAAGGGGCGAAAACCGAATGTTGGTCGCCATTGCCGCCAGGGCCAGAAATGGCGCACCGGTTGTCTGCGCGCTGTTTGGAAATAAAAGGCGCCGTTCGGTTTCATGTACACATCATGAAATTCAAGTTCTTCCACATCTGTGCTGGTGGTGATGTATTTTTGCGCTAATAGCCCCAATGGGCGTGAGACGATGGCTGAAAATAAGAAGAACAAAAAGATTTCTAAGATGTTAAAATGGTGCATAAAGAAAAATACGAACAGAAACACAAGCGCGAACATTACTTGTCCAATCATGATAGAAGTGCCGCAGCGCGGATGCAAAGCCAAATTGGTTTCGCCTTGTTTGAGGCGCTGCAACCCTTCACGGGCCGCTTGCATCAAGTGCATCGCCGGTGGTATCCGGCCAAACAGTTGAAAGCCGTCTTTAAAGGCCATGCCGCCGACATACGCTTGGGGGAATTTTTCTTCCAACACATTGGCGGTGGCGTGTTCGAGAGCGTGATTGCGCCGCACTTGTTTATCGGTAAAGGTTTGCCACAACGAAATGGGCGCGAGCACCAGCGTTTGCACCGAGTGAATCAATAAAATGAAGGGCAACGCCAGCAAGAAACCCAGCAGCACCAAGAAAAGCAAACCGGGAAATGCAAAGGCCATAAATGCAAGCAATAGTAAGTATATATACATTTTTTTCTACCTCCTTTTTGATATAAATAGCAAATTATGTTCCTGAACGATTCTCTTGTAACTGTTTGATTTTTATATTCTTGTGCACTGAATGACAGTTTTGGACCTTGTCAAATTGGCTCATTTTTGTGGAGTTGCAAACTTTATTGGTGGGCTATCCGCCGCGGCGGACGTTGAGCCCACCCTACGTTACGAGCTAAAACTTGTTGTGTTGTTGGGTGATAACACTATTAACCCGCTTTATGAAATGATAAGATGGAAAATTGTTTGAATGTGGATAGGTCATTCATTCACACTATGTTTGTTTTGTTGGTTTGGGAATGGTCACAACGATTTTCAGAATATTGTTTGAAGTAAAGCTTCTTTGGTGGGCTAAAGCCCACCCTACGTGTTGCGTGCTGCGTGTTATTTGCAGGCAGGATGGACGCATCACAAGAACGATTGGCCGGGCGGGAGCACGCCAAGGCGCATTTTCAACCTCGCCCTCCCTTCAAAAAAACGTTATTTTGAAAATAGGGTAACAAGATCGTATGGGTCTATCTATATAAACACACACAAATTGAATCACATTGAAAGAAGGGAAGTGCAATGAGCAAGAAAACTTTTTCACGACGATTGTTTTTGGCCGGTACGGCTGCCGGAGCTGCCGCTTTGAGTGGCTGCGCGACGGTGGGGCGCCCTCGGATTCAGACAGCGGTAAAACGGCAAAAATCTTTGAAGCGTTTAGGATTTGGGTCTCCCAATGAAAAGTTGAACTGCGCGGCGATCGGCGCCGGGGGCAAAGGCGGCGGCGATATCGAGAAATGCGCGGATACAGAGAATATCGTGGCCTTGTGTGATGCCGACTTCAAGCGGGCGGCAACCGCTTTCCGCAAGTTTCCCGATGCGGCCCAATACCAGGATTTCCGCAAAATGCTGGATAAGGAATGGAAGAATATCGACGCCTGCACCATATCGACTCCAGACCACATGCATGCCATCGCGGCTTTGTGGTGCATGGAACGCGGGATTCATGTGTATGTGCAGAAACCCTTGGTGCACAATGTATATGAAGCCCGCCAACTCCTTAAGGCCAGGCGCAAATACAATGTCAAAACCCAAATGGGCAACCAGGGCCATGCCAGTGACGGGATTCGCGAAGCATGTGAGATCGTGTGGTCGGGAATGTTAGGGGATGTGTATGAAGTGCACGCCTGGACCAACCGCCCCATTTGGGATCAAGGCATACAGAATCCCCTGCCCAACCAAGAAGTGCCGGAGCACATTGATTGGGATTTGTGGCTCGGAGTGGCTCATGACCGGCCGTATAACGAAGGGTATGCGCCGTTTAGCTGGCGCGGATGGTATGACTTCGGGACCGGCGCGCTGGGTGATATGGCCTGCCACATATTGGATGCCGCCTGCTGGTCGCTGCATCTTACCGACCCCATCAGTGTGGAAACGATTTCACAAGACATTCGCACTGATCATACCTATCCCAATAAATCCATCATTCGTTTTGAATTTGGCCAACGGAACGGTTTTCCACCAGTTACCCTGACATGGTATGACGGCGGCAATATGCCTCCCCGTCCATCTGGAGTGGGTGAAGATGAAAAACTGGGTGAAGGCGACAATGGTTCGTATTTTGTTGGCACCGAAGCGGTGATGACCACGGGGACCTATGCCGGGGGAACCCGTTTGTTGGGTGAAGCCAAAGAAGATTACAAAAAGCCCCTCGAAATCATCGACCGCACACCGGGCGCTACCCATCCCGATATGGGCAATGACAAGCGCGCGACCATGGATTGGCTGCATGGGATCAAATTTGACCGTGAGCCTGCATCCAACTTTGAATACGCCTGCCCCTTCACGGAGTGGATTTTGCTGGGCGCGATTTCGAACCGGGTGCCGGG
>CAZEZQ010000276.1:5349-6938 GCA_964516245.1 uncultured bacterium
AACTGTATTGGGATGCGGAGAAAATGCGCTTTACGAATAGTGAAGCAGCCACCGATTTGTTGAAGCGTGAATATAGGCGGGGCTGGAATCTTCCGCGTGTGTAAAATCAAAACCTGAAGTGTTTCGATAGGGCGGCTGATTGTGGCCGCCCTTTTGTTTTTTTTATTTTGTTAATGAGGTGATACTGTAGGTTGGTGATTTGGCGATCTTATTTTCAAAATCATTAAAGGACCTAATGGACTAAATGGACCTAAAGGATTAATAATTGGAGTTACAAATGAATTCATTTTTTATTACAACACTAATTTTTCTTCTTGGGTTGATACCCAGCACCTTTGCGCAAACTGATGATGATGTGACTCGTACACATGCCACATTTGAATGCATTAGTGTTTATTACAACGCGGATGATCGAGGGGATTGCCAAGTGCAGTATCGTGCAAAAGGGAATGAAAAATGGCGTAAGGCGATGGATTTGGTTTATGATGCCGGTGAGCGGCAATACCGGGGGAGCATCGTAGGTCTCGAGCCGGATCAAGCCTATGAAATTCAATTGCAATGCGGCGGCGAGACTCTTGAGCTCAATGCCAAAACGATGAGTGAAGAATTCCCTATCGGCAAAACCACTACCCTCAAAAACGGGGTTGTGCGTGAGCCGATTGTGATTGAAGAATCGGGGACGGCGGATGGCTTTCATTTGGTGACAGTGCCTGAGAATGGCAAAACCACGCTTGATGTTTTAAACACTGAAAATGTTAATATTCGCATCGAGGCCAATTATGTGATTGTGCGCGGCCTCGAACTGAAGAATGCCGCCCGGCATGGCATTTTGATTGAAGACGAGCGCCATCACATTGTGATTGAAGACTGCCGCATCACCCATTGGGGCCGCATTGGCGGGCCGCAGAGTTTCGGCAACGAAGGCAATATGGACAGCGCCATTTATGCGCAAACCGGGGCGGGGGATTTGGTGATTCAGCGCAATTTGATCGAACACCCGCGCGGCGGCTCCAACGATTGGGATACCGGCCACCCCTCCGGACCGCAGGCGATTAGTCTGCGAAACTCCAGCGGCGGCAACATTATTCGCTACAACGAAATTCGCTCGACCGAAGCGCACGGCTTCAACGACGCCATCGGCGGTTCATCCAACTACAGCTTCGAGGGCAGCCCCAACCGCGATTCGGATATCTATGGCAACATTATTACCCACGTGTGGGACGATGCCATTGAGAGCGAGGGCGCCAACCGCAACGTGCGCATTTGGGGCAATTACATCGAAAAGACATTTCAGTGTGTTGCGGTGGCCTGTACCTCCAAAGGCCCCTTGTATATTTTCCGCAACGTGTTCGGCGAAAGCCGCCGTACGTACAAAAACCCGCGCGGAGGGAGTATGATCAAAGTGGGACAGCGCGATGAATACGGCGGCGGTAGGCGTTATGTGTTTCACAACACCGCCCTGCAGCCCAACGGGGCGTTTCATACCTTCAGCGGGCATGTGAATCCCAACACTGTTACGCGCAATAACATTTTCGACTGCCCGGGAAGATTAACCTCATCGCGTAAAGTCGATATCCCCAGTGATTTTG
>CAZEZQ010000277.1:0-3197 GCA_964516245.1 uncultured bacterium
CGCCGAGCCGGTTTCTTGTTCAAGCGGCGAATTCGCCCTCCCCAATGGATATTGAATTTAGAAAAATTCAAATATTATTGGCTAGATTAATTTATCACCGTTTTAAACCTTTTAAATCTCACATATTCTATATGTTGTTAATTAACATTTAATTACTGGAGGTAAAATCATGGATTGCCGAGGCTATATGTACTTACTAGTTTTCGTATTTATTGTTACGGGAATTGGTGTGGCGCAGGATCGATCTGTAGTTTTGTCATATCAGACAGATACGGCTCCAACCATTGATGGGGTTATTGAAGATGGTGAATGGGATGCTGCGGGACCATGGATCGAAGTGACTGCTGAATCACCTGGAGCCCGTTTTGATAATGGCATTGATGAAGATGAATTTGGCGGTGATTCAGATTTGAGTTACCGATTCAAAACCATGTGGATGAATGATTGGTTTATATATTTCGTATTTGAAATTACTGATGACATTGCCATGGAAGAAGATCCTAGAAATCTATGGGAACGAGATCAACTAGAATTTTTCATGGATGGAAACGATATTCCAGAAGGAAATGATGATAATGTTTCTTTCCATTGGTGGGAGTCGGATGAACCATTTGGCAAATTCGGTTGCAGCCGTAATACTACATATGAAGGCAACCCTGGCAAGATGTCAGATAACATTGATGATATCCTCTTCGCCCCCGATAGTTTTGCATCTACAGCTGTAGCGAGCGAAACCGGTGAGGCAGCCAACTTTGTTATTGAATACGCTATTACTTTAGAACACTTATGGATTGAGGGATGGGTCGATTTTCTATCCATCCCCGATGATTTTGCCATAAAATGGACAGCCTCTTATTCAGATAATGATAATTTTGATAATGGCGAGTTTGAACGCTCTTCAACTTTAACATACTGGAGAGATGATGGTACGGGTGAAGATCCAGGCTGGGATGTGTCGAGTTCATTCGCCGACCTCACACTCACCGGACAATTCACCAAAGTGCAAAATTGGCCACTATTTTAATGGATTATTTATTAATTTTTTAAAAGGGCGGCTGAATTCAGCCGCCCTAGTTTGATTGTAAGCATTTTCTATAACGTTCAATCATTTCCGTAAAATACCAAATGATCGTAGGTGCGCTTGTCGGCGCGTTTTTGTTGATGCTCTTCCAGGTCTCCATGAAACTCGCAATGGAAAAAGCGTCTGTCGAACATGGGTTGTGGCAATTCATCCTGACGATTTTCGATTGCCGCCGCGAGATGTAAGAGCGCCAATGGAACTTCATCACCGCTTCTTGCATAGTTACGGCCGGAATTTGGGAATAACCCAGTATCGCTTTGCTTTTCTAGCAAATGGTCTGCAATCTTACTGGCCACATGAAGATAGGCTTTGTTTTCGGTTGCTTGATACAATTCCAATAAACCGTAGATGGCACACCAATCTTGATTTTCAATTTGGATAGAACCAATTGATTTATTGTTTTTGAGGCTATTGAAGTCTCCTAACCCCAATTGCTCTCCAATTTCGCAAACCATTCGCCGGAGATCTTGATCGGGTTGGAGACGATAGGCCATTGCGTAGCCCCAAAAGAGATATTCATCTGGACTTCTTGGTGCGAAGGATTCAGGAACATAATAACCAGTTTTGGCTTTTTTCCATTGCAGGGGGGTACCATCAATCATGACAGCAATAAACTTACCGGTTTCTTCTTGATAGCAGTGTTTGGCGTATATCTTCAAATCTTCAACCGCCCAATCGATAAGCTGCTTGCCGGCTTTTTTGTACTCGCCATCTTTGGTAATTAACTTTTGAGCCGCTTGCATCTGCGCCAAGGGGAGGTTGTGATAGCGGCTGGTTTGGTGGTATGAAGCCACAATTTTGGCTTCGTTAATACTCGGATGCACATGACCCAATGCATCTTGCGCCCGGTCGTGTTCGCGGTAACTCAGTTGCCCCCCGCATAGCCCGGTTTTTGGATGCTTGCCTTGCTGCCAGCGTTCGGCCAACCGCCGTGACCATTTCAACGCATCCAAATTGTTATCAATAAGGGCCAAAGAAAACCCACTATGCAAAAGGCATGGCGTTACGTTGACAAAAGAGAGATTATTCCCTTCTGCTGGAAAGGGGACATCAATATCAGACAGATAATTATGATCCCACTGCGGCTTTTTGGTTTTGTTTACGTTGGCATGGCGGTTGTAATCGAGGCGAGACCAATCGAGTATATGCCCAGCCCAGATTGCTCCAAGCATTTTTTGGGCTGCTTCGGGATTCACACGATTCATGAGTGCATAATAAGGTTGATGGCCCTTCATTTCATGAATGCCGTCATACTGGCCCACTGGTTTTTCTTCACGCAAATCCCAAGCCAAATGCCCGCCCCAATACAGCATCCCACTGGGTGAAACCAGATTCTTTAATGCGTATTGGTTTGCTTTTTCTGCGGCTTGGCGATATTTTTGATCTCCCGTTAGCGTGGTTAACGCGTCCAATGTCCTCATTAAAGGTTGCTGGCTGGCCACATTGCACAACACCCATTCTTTGCCGTCTTTTTTCCAAATGACCGGTTTGAGGGTCTCGGCATGCAACCCATCAACAAACAGTGGGGTATGATTTTCTCCATAGGTATCTTTCCCATATTCAAGAATCGTATTAGCAAATGTTTGAGCGGCCTTAAGATAGGGTTTGCTATTTAATTCACCAGCTAAAATATGCTTTGAGGTGAGGTGGAAACCGGCAAGAAATAGAGTGATCGTAAATAAATATAAAAGTCGATGATTGGGTAAATACATATATATCTCTCCCATTTGATATTGTTTTTTAGTTATTCCCCCTGTTGTAGCATAAGGTGAAGTTCATTAATAGATTTCCCTATTGCAATTGACACAAGGTAAGACCGCCAAGAAGACCGCCAAATGCTGGGGGGTGGGTTTTGGCGGTGTTGGATTCTAATATAAAGGATATTACTACAGCGACACTTCCACCAATCATAAACCCATCCGAAGTGTATCTTACCGTAAGAGGAATTTTAATTTATTTGAACAGCAGTGAAAACCTTGCTCTCAGAGGAAGGTCAAAATACTTTGGTTTTACCTTATGACCAATTAAGTTTGTTTACACCAAGACTGAGTTGCTTTCTAAACACTAGCCAAGATGCGAAAAAGTTTTGACTTGAGCAACTGTTTTAAATAAAAAT
>CAZEZQ010000277.1:3207-6938 GCA_964516245.1 uncultured bacterium
TCACAGCCTGGTACTTGCGTTAGGCCCACACCGGCGTGTCAAGACATTATGGACTTGATGGACTTTTTTGTTTAATTGTATACATTTCGTATATGAATAGTATTTATTGTTTGATTGATGGGTCAAACGACGTGACCCATCCTACGGTAAATAAAAGTTGTGCTACTTTTTCCAATAACTCATTGACGTTGTGGGAGGGTTTATGAGATAATCGAAAAATTGTTTTTGGTATAAGGGTAAATAAGCAACGATTCGACGATTCAAATATCGTGGCATAAATGAAAGGGAACGTATGCAGATAGCAAACCGGAGGAAAAGAGTGTTTCATAATAATTTAAAATTTGTACGTTTATTATTGGTATCTTTATTCATTATTGGAAGCATCATTTCACCTCAAGCTTTATTGGCTGGTGAACAACCAACATTGATATCACTACAACAGACCAATACAGAACAAACATCATTTCTCAGTGAAGGCCTTTCTTTTGCTGTTTTCGCTGACACCCATATTGATAAAGAAGCAAGCAGCGCCTATATACCGCAGATGGCCCAAGGGGTGATGAGCGATATCCCCAAAGTGGATTTTGCTATGGGGTTGGGAGATGAGGTACACGATCGAGTGGAGTGGGTTGGCGCTTGGAAAGAAAAGCTGCAGCAGCATCTAAACCTGCCTTACCACTATTCACTTGGTGATCATGATATTGTCAATTATGTTGGCCATGAAAACGACACCAACCCGTTCCCTTATGAAACCCTGCAGGCCCATATACGCGAGTCGGAATTGACCACCGCAACCTACGCCATGCTGCGCTCCAATCTATTGTTTTTGGTAATAGGAGACAAAGGGCCGATTGAAAAGATTCATGAAACCCAGAAGGAATGGGTCGAATACATGGTGAAAACCTATCCAAACAAGACAACGATTATCGTTTCCCATGCCCCGGTTCGAGGAACCACTTGCGCATCAAACCGGAGTGACTGGGGGTGGAGGCATAGCGAAATGTGGTGGTGGGAACTGTTCCATAATAATCCCCAAATCAAAGTTTTTTTCAACGGGGATGGCCATTGCCTTAGCTACGTGGTGGCTAGCAACAACAACCATGAAGGATATGAAGGGACAAACGGCGATTGGGGCCACGAGATAGCCTTTATTGAACCGGGCAGCCAGGGCTTCTTTACTCGGGATGATCACAATATCGATGAATTCGCTGTTATCCAAATCAACGACAAAACTTTAACCACCAAAACCTTCCGCTATGGGCCCTCAGGCGGAACGTGGGCCAATGATTTTAACCATGAATGGGCTGTGCCTGGGGGCACAACCTATGATCCAACGGTGAACGATTGGTATAGTTTCCCCCTCTTTTTACAAGACGGGGCTACACAAATCTTGCGTAATGATGTGATCCCCTTTGGCAAGACATCTTTGGAACTGGTGGGCATGCGCGATTACAGCCTATTCAACAATCCAGATATTATCGCCGGGCATATTAGCGATTACGAAAAAGTTTCCGGTTTCGGCAATGACAATGAAGTATCCTTTCATCGTGAGGGGAAAATGTCACTGACCGGTCCTAAGATTATCACGTTCCCCGATAAAACCAGTTATAAAAACAAAGAAAAAGGCGGCAAAAGTGGACAGATCAAAGATTTTCTTCATCATGGCAGCACTTCAGTAGGGGTTCCAGGAAAGACGTATGAGGTTTCGATCACAGCCAATGCCAGTGAAGAAAATCAGGATTTGATGGTTTTCATGAGTTGTTCGGATTGGTCTTCGCGGAATCAATATACGACATTGGAGGGAAGCCAACAGATTGTGATCGATACACAAATTGGTAAGAGTTATGAAACAGTAACCGGCACTTATACCGTTCCTGAGGACGATCGAGCATGGTTTCTACAGGGTGAAATTGTTTTCCCCGATTCCAGTGAGTACACGATAGACCGCTTTACCATCAAAAGGCAAAAGGCTGATTCTGGCACAAGGAACTTTTCACTTCGTATTTCCAACAAGGAATATATGAAGGAGGGGCCATTGAAAGAAGACCAAGCACGCACATTGGATGTACATGCCGAAGACCTTACCGACAAAAAGGGGAATCTTGTTTTCCAGCCCAGCATCGGTGGCAACCACGTAGGGATGGCCCGGCTTATTTTTCATGCACCACTCTTATTTGGCCGAAATGGTGAGTTTGATGTTACTTCTATTACCAACAATACAGCCAAAATAAAATTGCTTGGTGCGGCGAGTATATATTCCACTACATTTAAACTGTTACCCTTCTCCCACAAATATAGTACCTTTACGATCAATCCTGGTGAAGCAAGAACATCACCGAATGGGATCCAGTATGGCGTATTGCCGATCACTGACGAAAAGCAGGATATTCAAATTCAATTTGAGTGAATGTAACATTCCATTTATTTCATTGCAATTCATTCAAAAGATTGGGGTCGACCACGATACATGGGAGACATTGATAATCTCTTCGAGTGGATTTGTTGGTTGGGTTATGAATTGTCTGAACCTGACAATATGGATTTTTCGGATGGCCAGGATAACAACATTTGAAAATAGAGTTGAATTGCTGGTTTTTATGTTTGATTGTATACTATTCGTATGTTAATAGATAATAGAGTTTCGTTTTGTTGCCGTTATCTTTAATATCCTATGCATCCTGGGTATCCAGATTCAGACAAAACGGCTAAGAAATCAGGTTTGATTGATGGGTCGGACGGCATGACCCATCCTACGGTTTTACAATTCTCAGTTTCTAACGATGATTCGTTTGTCCGTTATTAAATACACGTTTTGAGGATTTGATTCCAATTTCACTGAGTGGAGTAGAGATTTGAAACGTGAAAGTATATTGGTTCGATTGGGTTGGTTCAAAGTGATTACTACTACAGCTGCACTTCGATTTTGAGTGAGAAACGGGATCGTATGGAAAAAACCCTTGTCTGTTATCAAAAATATGGCTTCATTATGTTGGGCATACTGAAAAAGGATATCATCATTTGTGCCCTCTGAAAAATATTCAAGTGCATGAGTAACCGTATGCCCTCGGTCTTCTAGCATCCGTTTCACTGCCAATGGAGAATTCTCATCAAGAAAAAAGTGCATTACGTTGTAGGATCATAAATTGGGATTTCTTCGAATTGGGACAATTCACTTGCGAAAGCCAAAGCAGCATTTATATCTTCCGGTTTCAAGGAGGGGTAATCATCAAGCAACTCATCACGGCTTGAACCACTCGCCAATGCAGCGAGCAGCTGGGACACCAAAATACGCGTCCCTGCAATCACAGGTTTACCGTGACAAACGTTGGAATCTACCGAGATTCTCGGATGGCGATCAATATTCATAACTGGTTTCATTCCTATTTTTCGATTCGTCAACACGTAAATATTATACATTGATTGCGTTGCAAAATCCAATTTGAGTGAACGGACCTGGACCTATCCATTTCAACACAACTTCATGTTTTGATCAGAAACCGTTTATCTGAAAAGATCGTAGCCAGAGGGTTTTCGATCAAACCGGCTGGGCGGGAGCCTCGCCCTCCTGAGATAATGGGAGCAATCCGGCTCGGCGGGAGCCTCGCCCTCCTGAGATAATGGGAGCAATCCGACTCGGCGGGAGCCTCGCCCTCTCGAAGTGATGGGAGCAATCCGGCTCGGCGGGAGCCTCGCCCTCTCGAAGTGATGGGAGCAATCCGGCTCGGCGGGAG
>CAZEZQ010000278.1:0-6936 GCA_964516245.1 uncultured bacterium
AACCCCCTCCTAACCTCCCCCATTTCATTGGGGGAGGAATGAAAAAACTATTCAACTTTTTTATATTTCACTTCATATGACTGACCAGATACGAAGAAACAATCGAAAGGAAGATTCGATTGGAATTAGTATAAGACAATGTTATAAAAATTCACGATCAACAAGCAAACCTTTTTGAATCAAAGAGTTTACGATGAACAATCAAACTGAATTGATTAGCCAATTCAGGCAAAAGCGCATATTAAAAGAACGTATCGAAGAACAAAACGTCCAACCGCTTTAGAATTTTGATGAGAATTGGGGGGAAGGGAAATCATTGTGGAATGATGATGAAGAATTTGATCAATATTTAGGATCCATCAATGATCGATCCTAAAATACTGTTGTTATGGAAACAGTTGTATCAAACACGAATATTGTTTTTGGCAAATGATCACCCCAGCAATTCCTCCACCGTCACCGTAGCGGCTCCCACTTTGCCCACGACAATGCCCGCGGCGCGGTTGGCCAGTTGGGCGGCGTCTTCGAGTGTGGCTCCGGCGGCCAGGGCCAGGGCCATCACGCTGACTACGGTATCGCCCGCGCCGGTGACGTCATACACATTGCGGGTGGCGGCGGGGATGTGATAGGGGGCTTGGCCGTCGCGAATGATGGCCATTCCTTTGGGGCCGCGTGTTATTAGCAGAGCGCTGCCTTCCAAAAGCTGCAAGAGTTTGTGCCCGGCTTGGGCGACATCTTCATCGCTGCTGATCTTGCGGTTCATCGCCTGTTCGGCTTCTTGCAGATTGGGCTTGACAATGGTGGCGCCTCTGTATTTTGAAAAATCACGCCCTTTGGGATCAACGATCACCGGTACTCCGGTTTTCTGGGCTTTTTCAATGCATTGGCGGCAAAATGTTGGATCCAACACACCCTTTTCATAATCAGAAAGAATGCATACGTCGACTCGGGGCAATAATTCGTGCAGCCACGCCAATAGTTGGGATTGCAAATTTATAGCCAGGGCGTGAGTGCGTTCGTAATCGGTGCGTACGATTTGCTGGCTGCTGGCAATAATGCGGGTTTTGACCGTGGTTGGCCGGCTGGCATCTGTAATCAGATGCAGGGCATCGACACCATGGTCAGATAAGGTGTGGCGCAATGCTTCTGCTTGTGTGTCTTCGCCTACCGACCCCAGCAAAAATGTTTGCCCTCCCAATGCAGCGACATTGGCGGCGGTGTTGCCCGCCCCGCCGGGCAGATACGACCGGTTCTTGATTTCCAACACCGGCACTGGGGCTTCGGGTGAAATCCGGTTGACCTCGCCCCAGACATATTCATCCAAGATCACATCGCCAACAATCAGCACTTTGCATTTAGTAAACTGATTGGCGATTTCACGCAGTTTCGATTCGATCATTCATCCGCTTCCATTGTTTCAAAATATAATCACGCACTTCATCATAGGTTTGGGCAATAGCATCTGGAGTAGATCCTGTATCTTTGTCACCCGCTTTTCGGCGAAAGAGAATGCCTTGGCACCCGGCGCGCTGGCCCGCTTCGACATCGGCCATTTTATCGCCCACTATGAAAGAGCGGGATAGCTCCAGGTTGTGATCTCTTGCCGCTTGCAGCAGCATACCCGGTTTGGGCTTGCGGCATTCGCAATCATCTTCGGGAGCGTGGGGACAATGATAGGCGCCTTGAAAGTAAATGCCATGTTGGGCAAATAATTGGAGGAACCGCTCATGCACCGCTTGCGCTTCTTCGGGGTGGATTTTGCCCCGCCCAATGCCCGATTGATTGCTTACAACAATCAGCGCAAAACCATGTTCTTGCATGGTTTGCAAAAATTCCACCACCCCATCCATCAACTGAACGACAGCAGGATCTTTGGGATAATCAGCATCGACAATCAAGGTTCCATCCCGGTCCAAAAACAAAGATGGTTGTTTTGTACTCATCCAATTCGTAGGATGGGTCATGTTGTTCGACCCATCAATCTCCCTTCTCCATGAAAACTTGATCTATGCTCCTCCCCCAAGTTGGGGGAGGCTGGGAGGAGGTTGTGGGCAATGATCTTACTTATATCAAACATCCTCAACCCCACCCTGCCCTCCCCAATCTTGGGGAGGGAAATGGTTAATTCATCTTCAATTGGATAAAGATATGTATTTACTTTTCACTAAACGAAAATAATAACTAGCGATTTAACTCGTTTTCTAGAAACCATTGAAGCTCTTGGTAATAGGTCCATACCTTTTGATTGATCGACGAAAGCACCCCCAAATCTCCCCGGCTTTGCACCCGCTGCGAATATGATCGAACGAGAGTTTGAACCGGCGCTTTTTTCAACTGTTTCAATGCCTGTACACAGGCTTCTTGCTTTTTCTCATTAGCTATCTCTTTCAAAATGATTTGATCTTTCAAGTTTGCTGCTGGTTCAAGATACTCACCCACTTGTTCTAAAGCGAGAATGCCGTTCAGTGTGTGTATCAAATAATTCAAATTTTCATAGTGATTCTCATCCTCTACATATTTCAATTGATCTTTCGCATCGTCACGCCAAGCAACAATTTGCTTGCGCAACTCTTCGCTCAAGCGTCCCCAATCGGTGTTGTAGGGCCAATATTCAGGTGAGGTGGCTTCGTTGCCCTGGGCCAATAGCTGCTGGGTATCAAATTTCACCCAATGCTCAACCAGCGCGTTGCCTGCTTCATCACCATACTGATCCACACACCATTCTTCATAAAACTCTCGTGTAAGAGATTGTTTTTGCTCATCACTCATACCGCCATTTGATTCAAGCGAAGGGGGTTCATTCGTATACTTGGCGAATGCATCAAAATTCGAATGAATATCTTTCGTGCGCCAATGAATGCCGATCACACCCTCCACGTTTTGCCTTGCTGCCTGTGCGATATGGTCTGCCAAAATCGAAACCCGCGGCTGTGGATGCCACAAGCGTTTGTCTCCCTCCAACCAGGGGATAATCCACACGTCTCGTTCGTCGATTGCAACTAGTTGCTGTGGCTGCGCATCCCAACCTTGGTTGGGGCTTAAGCATGAAAAAATGATGTCCTCGGGCAGGGCTTTATCCAATCCCGGCAATAACGGTGGCAGTTGATGGCTGCCGCCCCAGCCGCTGATCACCATTTTCGCTTCGGGCAAGAGCTCATTCATTATCTCCTGCGCTTGTTGGATGTAGGCCAGCGACCACACTCCGTTAAACGCCAAGCGATCGTCGTTAAGGTCCGCAAACAATTTTTGATTACCATCATAAAACCGTTGAAAGCGCGTTGGGAACGATGAAATATGCATGGGGTTGTAGAGTTCTTGCAGCCAAAACCAGACATAATCGATATTTGGATAGGTTTGTTGAATGTTTTCAATATAAGCCCATAAGATTTCACGGTTGGCGGGATGGAACGGATCCGGCACATTAACTCCGGGCAGCATGGAACCATGAGGCAGCACTGAATAAAATTCCGGCGGATACACGCCGAATTCAAAACCGATGCAGGTATGGATGCCTTTTTGCTGGGCATACTCAAACACATTGCGCATGAGGCTTTGGGTATTTTGATAATGTTCTACGGTGGTTTGAGCGTTCACAGCACATTCAGCTCCGAATACATTCTGATCGAATTGTTTGGAAGAGCCGAAAGCGAATTGATCGGTGGCCAGTGGGATATACCCCCAGCGGGCGGTGAGGGAGGTATCCAGCTGGGCCTCTGGCAACACGCCGCGGTAACTCGCTCTCAGCATCGGTTCCACATAAGTCACATAACGCTGCGAGCCGCCGGTATAACAATGAAAGCCGATGAAATTGAGATTGCGTTCGGCCATCCAATCGAGATAGGCTTGATAATTGTCTTCGTTCCAAGCCGTAGGGCCGGACAGAAAATTGTGCCAAGGCAATGTGCCGCGTATTGAGAATGGAGATTCGGCTGTAGAACCCTGCGTAACGAGAAAAACGAGAAACAATGCTGCAATTGTTTTCGAAAATGGATTGGCATGCATGATGGTGTCCTTCCTCGGTTGATGAATGTTTGCTTGATATTCATTCTAATTTCTTTTGTTTCTGTTGTCTTCTTCTGCGTAGTGCCGTCGCGGAAAATTTGAGAAAAAGTTTGCGGTACTCTTGCGCAATGGTGTCAATATTTTGATACGCCAACGCGAATTGGGCGGCGTTGTCTTGATAACGTTTGCGCTGCCGTTCATAGGTCACCAGATCACTCACATCCTGCGCCAGCCGTACTTCAGACCCTTCGGCGCATACCCCAATTTGTTGCTTGGTTAACAATCCATCCGGATCGACATGCAGGCTGGCAATTGGGACTCCCGAGCGCAGCGCAAGTGAAAAGGCGTAAGGGAAGCCTTCAAAGCGTGACGTATTCACCAGCAACTTTGCCCGCTGTAAAAAGCGCGGCAATTCATGATAAGGCACCGAATTGTTGAAACCCAAATTGGGGATATCGCGGGTTTTTTCAACCAGTTTCTCAAAATATTCGGGATTGCGTGGATACGCAATCATAGTGAAGAACTGGCTGGGAACCGTTAGCGCCAGTCTCAAAAATCGTTCGGGCTGTTTCCACTCTACCGCTTCGCCGATCCAAAGCGCATCTTCACGAATTTCATCTGATGGCGGTTCGATAGGCGCCCCGTTGTGCAGCACATACCCTTGCAACCGGGTGGTGCGGCGCAGCATGGATTGTTGTTCTCCGGTTTGGCACAAAATCAGCTTGGCTTGCTGTAACGCCCACTTGTATTGTTCACCCACCTCACCCGCGCTGTGAATATACGTTCCGTCGCAATCGCGTTGATGCGCCACCCGAAATAGAAACGCTTTTTTCTGCCGCTTGCAAAACTCCGCCACCGGCTGCGCCAATTCAGAAGCCCCCGCCATCATATAAACATTCGCGTTGATTTCAGAAAGCAATGTATGAAACTCTGATGATTGGCGCAGCCAGCGTTGCCAAAATCTTGTATTGGTGTTGAATGAACTGCGAAACACCAACACCCCGCTGTAATATTCCACATCCTCCTGATCGAAATCCCCCGTCACCACAGTCGTGTCAATACGCTCGTCTTTTCCGAAATAGCGGGCCAATTCATACAGTTGCATGTCGCCATCGCTATAAGAAGTCCGAGCCTGTGGATTGAACAGACCATAAATTTCAGGAGCGACGATGCAGATTTTACTCATTCGATTCTTCTTGTGTGGCGCGGGACAATTCATAGTAAGCGGCTTCAACCGCCAAAGCCGGGTCGGCCCCTTCTTGAATCACTTCCAACACCCAAACCTGGTTGTCTCCCAGCGCTTCCCACAGCCCCATATTGGCTTCACACTCTTCGAGCAGCTGCAGAATTTGCTGATAGAGTTCCTGGTCGCTCTCATCCCCATACTTGGCTTCGCCTTCTTCGTCCTGCAATTCTTCCGCCCGGGCAAAAAATTTTTCGATGCATTCGCGCAACTCTTCGGCTTTTTTTTCGGTATTCGATTCATTCATGATTTAAACATCCAATTCAAGATTTCGCAGTATGATAACGCAAGAGCTGCTGAATTGAAAAGTTTCAAGCGATAATCTTCAGTTTGATAAGAAAATAAGGTGATTTTATCTTTCCTTTGAACCTTTCCCCATCCTCAGCCGACTGTCTTAGCTGAGGAGAGAATGAAGTGATGGCCAGCAAACGCGCAATTCAAAGCCAGCTTCTGGCGCTTCAATTTCAAAACGGTAGTGCTTCTGCGCTAGAAGAACTCATTGCCCTATGGCAGAAGCCCCTGTTCTACTTCATTCGCCGGCTGGTTGAGAGTGAGGAAGACGCATGGGATGTGTTGCAAGAAGTCTGGCTGGCGGTGATGCGCGATCTTCCAAAACTGAAACAACTGGAGGCTCTACCTACCTGGCTCTATCGCATCGCGCGCAACCAGGCGATTACTCGGTATCGTCAAAGCAGCCGTATTGAATGCGCCGATGACCCCGAAATGAGCGTGCCGTCCAACGAAACCCATTTGGATGAAAAACTGAACGCAGCCAATGCGTTTGATGTGCACAACGCCATCCAATCACTCAGCCTGCCACACCGCGAAGTGATCACGCTGCATTTTCTCGAAAATTTTACCCTGGCTGAGATTGCGGGGATTGTCGATGTCTCTGTCGGCACCGTGAAATCGCGTCTGCATTACGCCAAGAAGTTCATGCGGGATGCACTGGAAGAAAAAAACACGAAAGGAGAGCGTCGATATGAATGATAAACTGCGTGAAAAACTGTTGGCGCTCGAAGATGATACCCCTTTACTCAAAGAAAAATATGAAAAGGAGATTCATAAAATGTTGGAAAAGCCGGTTAAACCTCACGAGAAAGTATTATTGCAAATTGGCACGGGTCTCAGTGCATTTCTTGGAATTGTATTTGTCTTCATTGGTGCTACAAATTCAGAGAAATTACCGGTGATGGCATCAATGTTTCTATTTGCAGCCAGTTTAATCTTTTTTACAGGCGCATATATTGCTTATCGCTATTCCACATCAAAAACCCATACCATCAAAATACATGAATTATCTGCTTGTGCATTATATATATCGACAATCATACTTTGGGTGATTACCCTTTTATTGCCTGTAAATGAAGGGGACGAAGTTATGGCCAATCACTTTATGCTGTATGGTCTCGCATTCTTGATTTTTGGAACCTTCGCTATGGTTCATTTTTATATCTCACGAGCCGAACGTAATACCAAAGAACACCTACTCAAACTCGAATTGCAACTGGCGGAATTGAATGAAAAACTGGGGGAAGAAAAAAATATTAATTCGACCAAGGATTGAGAATCATCGCTCCTGTGTTTTCAAAATCAGACACGTTTCGTGTCATAATATGAAGTCCATATTGTTTTGCTGTTGCAGCAATTAAACCATCACTCATAGAAATGATTTTTCCTTGTTTTTGAGC
>CAZEZQ010000279.1:0-6917 GCA_964516245.1 uncultured bacterium
GTGCGAAAGATTTGAACTTTCAACCAGCCCGGCTCGGCGGGAGCCTCGCCCTCCTTACTACTTGCAGGCTGGAAACCTGCATCACAATTTTTCATTAGCAGGCGAGGATGCCTGCGCTCCAAATTTCTTCATTTTCGAATATAGAGTGAAGCCTACAACCCTAGTCAACTCTTGGTGTTAAAACGTATAATCGCTGAACAATTCTCTTTCGGACGAAAGTGGAGGATATTTTATGTTGAAGCGATTTTCCCTCATTTTAGTGGTATGTCTTTTTTGTTTTTCTATAGGTGCTCAATGGCTCATTGCTGAAGAAGATGCTGAGTCTGAAAAAGAAGTCAAAAGCGCGACGGAAGAAGTAAAAAAGAAAGAAGATAAACCTGCCGCGGTTGAAGTCAAAAAGAAATCCAAAACCAAAGATACAGCAGCAGGATTCAATGAAGATCATAGCCGTGAGACTGGTGGAATTGAGATCGACAACCACGGGATCCAAGCGATTTTTATCAATTCAGAAGTCACCATTCATGGCGGTACTATAGGTGGAGAAATTCATAAAACCGTCAATCAACAAGCCAAAGAAGAAGAAGAGGAGGAAGGCAATGGTGAACGCCAGCCATCCCGTCCCTCAGGGGGTGGTGGGAAGCCAGATGAACCGGGAAAATTCGCCAAAGCCATTAAAGATGCAACCAAAATTGAAGGATTGTTTACTCTTTACGAAAAAGAAGACAATCAGTTATTGATGGAAATCAAACCGGAACAAATGAAGCAGGATTATTTGATCTCGGGCGCTTATGCAACTGGCGTGGGCCAAGGATGGGTGAAACCGGGATTCGATATCGGCTCTTTGATTGTGGGATTCAAAAAGATCAATAACAAAATTCATTTTATCCAACGCAACAAACGATTTATTGTTTCTGATGATGATCAGAAGATGGAAGCGGTGCGGAAAAATCATGGTGAATCGCTCTTTGCCGCCATCCCAGTGGCCGCGACCAACCCAGAAAATGAAGCGTATTTGCTGGATGTGACAAAACTGTTTATTTCTGACCCATTTGAAATTTCCAACGAAGTGCGGGGATCATTGGGCGCGCCTTTTGGGATCGACAGTTCCGGCAGTTATATCGAACAAGCAAAAGGGTTTCCACAAAACATAGTGATCCGGACACATTATGCCTTTCGCAGCGGTTCGAGCGCCAATGCCATCACCTTTCCAGATGGACGAAACATACAGGTGGAAACGATTGTCGATGTCCGGCCGATGAAAGAGAATCCCAATTTTAAAGCACGGCCAGCAGACCGGCGCGTGGGGTATTTTGTGGAGGCGTTGTATGACTTCGGCAATGTGGAGCGGAACGAGAATTTCATCAAATACATTTCCCGCTGGGATGTTAAAAAAGCGAGCCCGGAAGAAGAACTTTCTCCTCCCAAAAAGCCGATTGTCATGTGGCTGGAAAACACCATCCCTGAAAAATGGAGAAAGCCGGTTCGTGAAGGGGTGTTGGAATGGAACAAGGCGTTTGAAAAGATCGGCATCAAAGACGCGATTGTAGTGAAAGACCAGCCGGAAGATGCTGAATGGGATGCTGCCGATGCACGCTATAACACGATTCATTGGAATACCTCTTATGAAGAAATCTACGGAGGTGTGGCGCAGTGGGTGGCGCATCCACAGACCGGTGAGATTTTGAATGGTGGATTTTTGCTGGAAGGGGATCAAATACGGTCGGTCTTGAATATAGAAGAATACCGCCAACCGGATGAAGCGGATGAATTGAAACGGTTTTTCGAAGCCGAATTGCCGAAAGGCGCCAATCATTTCGGTTGCGATTATAGCCGGAAGTTGGTGGAGCAAGCCAAGGTGGGATTGACGATATTGGCGGCCCGGGAAGGCATCGAAAATGTAACCGAGGGCATGAAGAGAGATTTTGTCGAACAATTTCTGTTTGCCATATCGGCGCATGAGATGGGTCATGTTTTGGGCTTGCGGCACAACTTCAAGGCGAGCACGCATCTGCCACTGAAAGACATACACAACAAGAAGATCACATCTGACAAGAGTATCACCGCCAGCGTGATGGAATATGCGCCCATTAATATTGCGCCGCCAGGAGAAGAACAAGGATATTATTTTGAGCCGACTATCGGCGCCTACGATTACTTCGCAATTGAGTATGGTTACAAAGACATCAAACCTGCAACCGATGAAACCGAAGTGGATATTTTGAACAATATTGCCGAACAGGGTGAAACCGGTGATTTGATTTACGCAACAGATGAAGAATTGTATGCGTATGGCGGCGTAGACCCGCTGAACAATCATTTTGATTTGGGCAACGACCCCTTGGCATGGGGAGAATATATGACTCATTCGATCAGCGAGACCATCCCCTTGTTGCCCAACCTGGTGCAGGAAGGTGAAGATTATCATATTGTGCGTTCTTCGTTTAACCGCTTGCTGAATTACTTTTATAGCAATGCCCGGTATGCCGTTTATTATTTGGGTGGACAACACACCTACCGGTTAAAAAAAGGTGGAAACAATGATCTGCTGCCGCTGGATCCGGTTGATCCTAAAAAACAGCGTGAGGCATTGAACTTTTTGATCGAGCGGACTTTCGGCGACGATTTGTTTGATTTCAAACCGGAACTGCTCAATATGTTGAGAGGGGAACGGGATTACCACTGGGGTACACCGTTTCCAGGTGAGTCGATTGCTTATTCGGTGACGGATATGGCGGAAGCGATTTACGATACGCTGTTGTATTATCTCTATGCGCCGCGGGTGATGCGGTCAATCTTGGATACAGAAAATCAGCGGCAACCCAGCGCCGAGCAATTCACTCTGCCTGAATTTTTCGACACTCTGAATGAGGGCATTTGGAGTGAAGTGTATAGCTTGGCGGATTCGGAAAACAATTCCAACCGGCAATACAGCAATGACGATCCGTTCCTTTCGGTGTATCGCCGGACCTTGCAGCGATTGCATTTGAAATTGTTGATTCGCATCATGCTGGAGCCGCCTATCGGTATGCCGGACGATGCACGCACACAGGCTTGGCGCATGCTGACCGATTTGGAAGACAAGATAGAAGATGCGCTGGATGAGATGGATGATTTCGAAAAAGCGGACGAGTATTCGCGCACTCATTTGGCGGAATCGTTGGAGAAGATCGAGCGCTCACTTGAAGCACGGGTGAATGTTCGGGTGGACTTGTGGTAAACAAAACGATTCATATTCGATAGAATGAAAGGGCGGTGAGAGACCGCCCTTTTGTTTGACCAGGATGTCCATGATTGGCAAGGATGACCAGGATATGACGATCCGGCAAAAAGTAAATCCAGCATTTTGATGTACCACATCTTGGAGCGCAGGCGTCCCGCCTGCTCTATATGTAGTTGCAGGCGGGACGCCTGCGCTCCAAAAATAACTTTTTGCCGAATCGTCAGGATATCGGCGTTTAGGGCATGGCTGTTGTGCAAAGGCAGACGAACGATGCTTGGCCTTGCTTCATGGATATTGGGATGTTTCATGGTAGATATTGGTGGGCTGAAGCCCACCCTACAATTTTGAAACAGCTGGATGCTGTATTGGTGTAAAGTAAAAGATATTGGTGTTGTATGAATAAATTGAATGAGAACAAGGGTGAGCCTGAAGTGATGTTGTTTACCGATGGGGCGTGTAGTGGAAACCCAGGTCCGGGGGGATGGGCGTTTGTGCTGCGCCATGTGAAGACTGGCAAGACTCTGAAGGATTCGGGGGCGGAAGAAAATACCACCAATAACCGTATGGAGCTTAAAGCCTTGATTGAAGGGCTGAAACGAATGAAGCGGAAGGCGCGGGTCCATATAGTAACCGATAGTTCTTATGTGGAAAATGGGATTACCAAATGGATACACAATTGGAAGCGCAACAATTGGAAGCGAAGGGTGCAAAACACTTGGGAGCCGGTCAAGAATGAAGAATTGTGGAAAGAACTGGATGCCCTGGTGAATCAGCATGATGTCACGTTTGAACGGGTGAGAGGGCATTCGGGACATCCGGAAAACGAGATTTGTGACAAATTGGCCGTAAAAGCCTATAAAAAGTTGAAAAAGCGGAAACCGGCAAAATCTAAATCGAAAATGACTTAACTATCGAAAGAATTTATCTTTATGGAAGACAAAATTGTTGAAAACCTCAAATTTATTCATCCAATGAGTTGACAAATTTGAATTTGAAGGCATATTTTATAGAGTCTTGTCAATAAAGTTCATATCGCTAGACAAGACAACCATAATACTAAATACCATCGAAATGTGTCCCCATCGTCTAGAGGCCTAGGACACCGCCCTTTCACGGCGGCGGCAGGGGTTCGAATCCCCTTGGGGACGCTTTTTTGTGTGTTTCGAATTCGCTTTTCGCCCATCCTTCAGTGCATTTTCACTGCTTCTTGAACACCATTTACTTCACGTCTGTCCAATTGGCTATTCCATTCTTGACACAACTCATTTAGATACTCTTCCAAATTGGTGTAACCGTCTTCATCCATATCATCATTGCGGTCGTTTGCATCCTGTGGATTGAGGCCATGTGCATTTTCCCAGGCGTCTGGCATACCGTCCCTGTCGGTGTCTTTGGGGGCGGGGGTACTGTCGAGTTGGGGCCAGCCGCCTACTTCTTGTTGGCTGTCGATGATGGTTCCTGTTTTTCGTTGTAGATTGTTAATGATTCGCTCGTCTGTCTCATCGCGGCAGTGCAGGGAAGCGCCTGCTGTACCAATTACCTTGTGATAGGCGGTCCAAGCATCTTCTTGTTTAATGGATCCGATTTCAAAAGGTTGGTCTTGTTTGTAAGCGGCGGCCTGTTCGCCGTTCCAATCATCGTCAAAGTCAACCACATTCCAGCGGTTTGACGGTTCTTGATAATTGTAAATGTTTCCGGCAAAGTAGGCTTTGTTGTAGGGCGAGCCAGTTCGGTAGGCGATGCCGTTGTTTTTTGAATCAGGGCCGGGGATCAGGAAATTGTTGATGTAGTTTAGCTTTGTAATACTAACTTCATCCGCGTTGTAGCCCGCATAACTTCCTGCCCAGTTGTAAATTACGTTATTGCGAAAATCGAGTAGCAATCCTTCCGGGTCTTCATCATGTGGATTGTCATCATAATTGCCTGGGCGTGGATTGCGGTTGCGGTTGTGGGCATAGAGGTTGTGGTGATAGCTATACTTCGCTCCACCGGTGCCGCGAATGAGTGAACCGAAGCTATGGTTTTCGGGGTTTAACCCTTCGGTAATAAAACACCATTGCACGGTGACATTTGTCAACGTGGGGTCGCCGGTGGATGTTGATAGCACCTCGTCGGTGCTCCAACTAGCCGAGCAGTGATCGACGATGATATTGTGGCCTTCGTTGATGCTAAGAGCATCGCCCGTATCGCCCTGGTCACCCAAACGGACGCGGATGTAGCGCACGATCACATCATGAGTTTCGATAATAAGGGCATCGTCCCGCAGGCAAATGCCGTCGCCAGGAGCGGTTTGGCCTGCGATGGTGATGAAGGGATTCTCAACACGGAGCGTGCTTTGCAACTGAATGGTGCCTGAGATATCAAACACGATTGTGCGCGGGCCTTCTTGTTCGACCGCATGGCGCAGGCTGCCAGGCTGGCCGTCATCCCGCAGGTTAGTGACATGGTAGATCTCCCCGCCGCGCCCGCCTTTGGCGTAAGCGCCGAAGCCTTCGGCGCTGAGGAAGGCGAGTTGAGGGGGTGATTCTTGTGCTTGAGAGATAGGTGATGAAATGAACAATAACAAACCCATAATCAAATTTAAATAGTAGTGAAAATGCATTTAATTACTCTCCTTGATTGAGTATTCCCTCACCAGGATTGGGGAGGGTTAGAGAATGTTTGATCTAAGAAAGAGCGAATTCCACAATCCCCTCCCAACCTCCCCCAACTTGGGGGAGGAGTTTCTCTGGCTACCCATTTACCCTACACCTAAGGCGTAGCTCAATGGGTCGAAGCCTGTTGTGAATTTGATTCCTACCATAATCATGATGGCATAAATTATATAATTGAATACGGTTTCGTTGATTTTTTGATTCATCCATACACCGAGGAATGTACCAATGGGAACAACTAACATTAAACTGAGGCTGGTGCCGAGGCGAGGGAATGTGATCATCCCCAGGAGAAAATAGGGGATCAATTTGATGGCGTTAATCAGGGTGAAGAGCACCACGCTGGTGCCTACATAAAGGCGTTTGCCCAAGTTCTGGGGGAGCAGATACATGGTGGCGGGTGGTCCAGCGGCGTGCGCCAGGGTTGATGTGATTCCGATGGTGACACCGTAACCCCAGCTGTGCCAGGGAGTGGGTTGGAAGGCGGTTTCGTGTTTGAACACCCATTTCTTGCCCAATTGATACATCACAAACAAAATCGAAACCACTCCTATCCAAAACTTCAATTGCTCATCCGATATCTCACCCAGAAAGAAACTCCCCGCGATAATCCCAGCGATAATCGGGGGCAGCAGGCGGAAGAGGTTGGCTTTGTCAAAGGTGTTGCGGTAGTGCCACAGGGCAAACCAATCGCATACCACCAAGATGGGCAGCATGATTCCAAGGGCCATTTTCGAATCATCAAAGGCCAAAATAAAAAGAGGCACGGCGGCGATCCCAACGCCGCCACCGAAACCCGCTTTGGCGATTCCTACAAGAATCACCGCCAGGGCGGCGAGTATGTATGTTGCCATGAATCCATCCATAATAATACCTTCATTTTATTTTTTATATTTATTCATCACTATTCTTTATGAGCACTCCACCCGCCACGGCGGGCTATATCAAGAAGAAACTAAGATGCTCCAATAATGTTTGCTCAACAATTCCCTCGCCCTCTGGGAGAGGGATAGGGTGAGGGGGCTTACTGAATAAACCAAGGT
>CAZEZQ010000280.1:0-3387 GCA_964516245.1 uncultured bacterium
GTGCGCTCCATCGAAGACAAACTGGGCCGGATGGACAAACCACTCGATGTTGCCGTGATGGGCTGTGAGGTCAACGGCCCCGGCGAAGCGCGGGCGGCCGATATTGGCATCGCCTTCGGCGATCAAAAAGGAATGCTCTTCAAAGGCGGCGAAAAAGTTCGCGTTGTCTCCATCGAGGAAGCCGCTGATGTTCTGCTGGAAGAATTAGAGAAAATGTAAACGGCTTTTTTTCATAGAATAACGAAATTAAAAGACATACATTTTTTCTAAATATTTCTTTGCGTTTTTTTTCATTTGATCTGTCGGTTCGGGGGGATTCAGTATATTGCCTATAAATTGATCTTGATCTTCTTTGGACAATTCAATATATGGTTTTTCATCAAGGGTATTTTGGGCGGCAATAATTAAATTAGACACAACAAATTCATTCAATGACAAACCTTGAGCATCAGCCGCTTTTTGGACAATATCCTTATGCTCACTAGAGATCACGGTTTCGATTTTTTCAGTGTATGTGTGTGTAGTGTTCATGATAATTGAATTATATGTTTGATCCCATGATTCGTCAATTTAATTATAATTCTCCCCTGATAACTTACACATCATCCAAAAGCATCACTTGCTGCCCGGGTTGAATTCGCTGCCCCCGGTTCATCAAAGGTTTGTTGGTTTCAACATAATCATTGATTTCTACCTGTTTGATATAAAACGATAGTATGGTGGGTGAAGGGAAGCGAAATGCATAATAGCGCAGCAATTGTTCCTGCCAATAATACCGCGGTTTGATCAAGCCTCTTGGGGGGAGTTCTTGGATGATGCGTTTGTAGGGTTCTGTGTCGAGTTTTTTGTATTGTTGAAGTTCGTCAGGAGTGTTTCCTATCTGATACACGGCTAACACACAAGGGATGATGATGAGCCCCCAAAAAGTACATTTTCGCAGCCATTCCGGTTGCCACAGAAAACTTTGATATCTTGATAATACACCTGTAGTGATAATCACCGCCAACAAAACGCCATGTGAAAAATATTGATGAATGTCGGAAATTTGATATTGCGAGCAGAACCCAAACCAAAAAACAAAAGAAAGAATGCAAAAACGCTCCCATAAAGAATTCTTGTAAATCAATGCTATGAGTGAGAGGGCAAACAGAAGCAGAAAAGCAATTCTCCAATCTTTCCTCACCTGCGAGAGCAAATCGATTGAACTTTGCCAAAAGGCCCCAAAAGTAGAATCAAAGCGCCAGCTGCCGGTAAATCTCCCGCCTGTGATGTAGCGCAAATACGATTGCAAATCGTTGAACCAATAATCCATGTAAGATGGATGGGAAAGAGCCCGCCAACAATAAAGAGCATGGATCATCAAAAAGAAGAGCCCAATAGCGCATAAACCGAAAAGGAGAGTTTTCGTAAATTGAATCGATTTTCGTCTGGACCAAAGCACATAAAGTAAGCCGGGCAATACCGTGACAATAAGAAGGTGATGAAGGCAGCCCAACATAAAAAAAGTGGCCATAGCAAGCAAGTTGAATGTTTTGGGGTTTTGCAGCCAGCAATAAGTAGAGTAAAGCAATCCCGACAGAAGAAAAATATGCATGGAATACACTTCGGCCACACAAGCATAGGTCCAAAAAGAGTAGGTGAGACCGAAATAAGCGGTAAAAAAGGCGGAAAAAATAGGATGTTTGGATATGCCGCAAAGCAGAAAATAAAGGCAGCACAAAGCGGCCAAGCCAAATAACAAACTAAGCAAATTGGTTTGAAACGCCAAGGTGGAGATGGGGAGCCAATTGAACCCTTGGTTGAGAAACATATAAAGCGGATATCCAGTCGGGTGGGGAAGGCCCCCGGCCGCACCCAACCATTGGAACTTAATGCTGTCTCCCGAGAAACCGGGTTTGGAATACAAATATTGGCTGTAGAAAATGATGAAAAAAAGCAGAAGCGCGATTGAGGCGATTCCACGTAAACCTGGCTTCAATCTCATGAACCTTTCTCAAGGCCCTGTGTGGAATGAAGGGTATGATAGACATCCTGGCCGTAAGAAAATTCCACTTGGTTGCCGTCGGGGTCCTGTATTAAGCATAGATACCCCGCCACCGGGCCGTAATCATCTGGTTCTGTGGCCAAGATACCCTCTTGACGGGCCATTTCGGCTTTGGCGTTTACTTCTTCTTGGCTATGAAGGCTGATGCCGATGTGATGAAAACTGGGGTCTTCGCATTCACCGTGTTCCAATTCCAAAAGCACAATGATAAGCGAATCATTTACGTTTGGATTGC
This sequence comes from uncultured bacterium, assembly GCA_964516245.1. Classification (GTDB taxonomy): domain Bacteria; phylum Hinthialibacterota; class Hinthialibacteria; order Hinthialibacterales; family Hinthialibacteraceae; genus CAZEZQ01. The sequence continues at coordinate 2,280 of CAZEZQ010000280.1, forward strand.
CCAGCCATGCCACACGTGTGGTGTGTTCTTGCCGCTTGGAGATCAGATCCAGATTCACATACTTTTTATAAAAGGCGGCGGTGGTTTCGATGTTTTTAACGCGCAAGGCAAAATGAGTTAATTTGGGTGTTTTCGATTGCTCCATGTTGAACCTCATACCGGATCTTTCCTTATAGTATCACGGTACGTAAGTTCATGTAATATACAAGTCAGGTGATTCCCTCATCACCTTCAATCCCTAACCAAAAATATTTGAAATTTTATTAATGTAGGGGCAGACCCCCGTGTCTGCCCCGAATGCTGATTTCACTGAAGATAAAATCATTCTGAGAGAGAGATTCTCACAATTCACAAGTTAGAATCTAGTGGGCCTGCAATTGCCAAACACCGCGTTGCTTCTGAGCGGCGTATCCGCTGGGCCAACACTCGATCGCCACTTTTTCAATCAGCTCGGAAGAATAGCCCTGAAAACGGGCGGAAGAGAGAAACGAGGCTTCGGCAGAGCCAGGGAGAGAAAAATTGCGGCAGAATTTTTCAGCCAACTGTTTCAATTGGTGTTTTTGGACAGAATTGGGCATGATTTTGCCCTCCTTTGTTCAGGATTGGCAACAAAACGTTGCCAGTATCTGTCCACACAATGTACAGCAGAACCAGTGAATTTTCTTTTAGCTGGTATAAAATAGAATCGTTATAAGTTTCGGTAAATTATTTTCAAACTTGATTTGGATTCTAATACTCTGTCAATGATAAAATGATGGCAATTCATTTCAATGTACTAAGTCGCCAGGAGGGCGAGGCTCCCGCCGAGCCGTGTCGTTGCTATTGGGAGGGCGAGGCTCCCGCCGAGCCGTGTCGTTAGCTATTGGGAGGGCGAGGCTCCCGCCGAGCCGGTTTTCTGCAAACACGAATGCTAAAGAATTTAGAAATTTTCACCCATCAATCCATTCTTGACAAGCCACTAGATTCTTACTTGTGAATTGTGAGAATTTGTCTCTCAGATTTTCAAGTTAAATTAAATCAAGCGGTCTTCTTTGAATCATCCCATCCCGCAGCCAGTTTGGTCCATTCCTTGCCTAAGCGGGGATAATTCTTTTTGCCAAACAGGATG
>CAZEZQ010000280.1:3397-6904 GCA_964516245.1 uncultured bacterium
AGGATGCTGGCCGTTAAAAAGCACTCGTGGCTGCATGAACAGTTGGTGGCGTTGATCCACTCGCGCACCCGTTGGGTGTTTTCTGAGTGCCAGATGCGATAGAAATCATAATCGACTTCATGAACATTGCCCAAATGGGCCTGGCCGCCTTCCGCGCCATTGGCTTTGGGCAAATCGCCTTCCAGCATTTCACAAACATTTACGTTCCCGTCTGAATACAGCACACCAATCGAAGATCCCGCCAGGCAGTCAACTGAAGAGGGTTCGCCATCCACCACTTGTTTGATGGCATCTCGGGTGATACGGTTTTTGGCGCGCTGCAGATTGGCTTTCCAACTGCGGTCGGTATCCAAATGGTATTCTTCACAACGTTCGGCGAACCAGCGGTATTTTTCATAAGGCACTTCGAGCAGTTCAGGGTCGTGCACTTTGCCGCGAATATGGTTTACCGAGAGCCGGTTGACTCCCCATGCAGCGAGTTCGTTGTAGAGCGCTTCGAGCTCATTGGCGTTTTTGGAGGTGACGGTTACCACCAATGAATTGTACAGGTTTGGAAATTCTGTTTTCAATTGATTCAGAATCTCCACACTTTGTTTGGCTCGATCATACGAGCCTTTAACACCACGAATCTCGTCGTGAACATCTTTCAAACCATCCAGCGAGACGCCAACATCCAAAACCAATTCAGGACACTGCTGTAAGGTACGTTGGATAGAGGTCTTGATCCATTCAGGCCGCATGCCGTTGGTAATAATGCCCATGCGGCGGGTTCCAGAATGCTTGTAAAAGGTGTGGATCAATTCTGGCAAGTCTTTTCGCAGCATAGGTTCGCCGCCGGTCATGCGCAAAAATGTGAGCGAGCCCAGGCTTTTGGCGACCTTTTCGGTTTCTTCAATGGTCAATTCTGGATGTTGATTCAGTTCATCCAGATAAAAGCAATGCGAACAGCGCAGATTGCAGCGTGATGTGACGTAAAAAATTAAATAGCGTAATTTCGGTTTTGTTGAATATAACATAAAAAATAGAGTTAGTTTTGAATTTTGAATAAAAATGTGAATCAAGAATAGAAAAATGTTTTTGTGAGTATAGCACGGTGAAACGTATCTATCGAGTAAAACTCCCAAAAGAATTTTATTCAATATAAAAGACCCTTCTCTGCAAAGAGAAGGGCAATAAGAAAAACTTAAAGATTTTATTTAGAGATTGATGCGCAAAACTTGGCCTGGATGAATTCGCGAACCGCGAATTCCATTGGTGCGTCTTATCTCGTGGATTGAAACTCCAAATTTATCAGCGATTTCGCTGAGCGTATCCCCTTTACGCACTTTGTATTCTTCTTGTTGAGAAGTAATGCGGTTCCCATTTTGATAACCGCGGTGAATTTTCAACTTTTTGCCTATTTGAATCGTGTCCGAACGCAGCCGATTCAGATCTTTGATAGAAGAAATGGTGGTTTTATAACGCTTTGCGATGATATGCAAATTTTCTCCCCGTTGTACGGTATGTTCAACATATACCGGAGCGGGGTTGACATTATCGGGAATAACAGTGCCTTCTCCAGGAATTTTTAATTTTTGATTGGGAGTGATAACATCACTACGGCTCAATTGGTTCAGGGCTTTAATATCCTGAACCGTGCTGTCAAACGCCTTGGCTATAGAGGTTAATGTGTCACCCCGTTGAACAGTGTAAATATGAGGCTCTTGAGATTGTTCTTCTTTGGGATTTTCAGGTTCTGATTCAGATGTGTCTGTGGTTTGTTCTGTGGGTGTTGGTTCTTCTTCTTGATTTATCTCATCTTGATTTTGAATTTCCTTGTTAAGTTCTTCTTGAAGCGCTTGAATGGGATCATCTTCTTCATTAACCGCTTCAAGATTCATTAACGTATCCCTCAGTGGATCGACCTTGTTCATGATGGGTGTAGGCGAGGGTATTGATTGGCTTGCCAGAAGTGTATTGGTTTCCACTTTAGGGAAATAATTTCGAATGGCTTGAAAGAGGGCTTTTACCAAATATTGCCGGTTGGTGGCTTTGCGGACATATTCATGTTCTGCAGGGTGAGTCAGATATAAAAACTCCACCAACACCGAAGGCATACTTAAATGTCTCAATACCTTGAAATTAGCTTGCCGAATATACCTGGTATTCATTTGCAGGCCCGGAACCTTGCTCATTTCTCTGGCAATATTGGCTGCGAGCACTTTGCTATTTGAAGTGACGGTGTCTTTCATGAGTGCAGAAACCACTTGTGAAACCTGCTGGTGTTCCTCCACATCAACCAATGCCATACCTTCTTCTTTCAGATACGTATCACTTAAAGAATCTTCATAAATTCGATTGGCATTCATGTCACCCAATGTGAATACCATAAACCCACGTGTGCTGCGCTGATTCGATGGATGGATACCGTTTAGGTGTAAAGAAACGTATATATCACCATGATATTCCTTCGCCAATTGCACGCGATATTCCAATGATTCCAGGTTGTATTGGTTGCGGCTCACTCCCTCGACACCAAATGGCACGGGTAGATAGTCATTGGTGCGTGTCATAAGGCCCATCAGTTGAGGGTCTTGGTCGATTAATTTTTTTAAGCGAAAGCCGAGATCCAACACCACATCTTTCTCGAGCATCCGGGGACGCCGCGTATAGCTCCCACCGGTGCTGCCGGGATGGTGGCCACCATGGCCTGGATCAATCACCACCACCTTGCCGCCCCGCCGTTTGAAATCGGCGATTTCTTTATCGGTGGGGATACGGGAATGATTGGGCACATGAAGCGGTATATCAATCGTAAAAATGTTGTTCCATCGATGCCAATGCAAGCGTTTTAAGTCGACATTGTTGTTGACGGGGATATCAACAACCAACCAGCCTTTGGTGGAATCCCGTCCGAGTTGAATATCATTTACGATAGAGCTGTCCACTTTGTGAATGTTGCCGAATTCTCCCCGGCTGCAGGCGCGAAGGCGTACACGAATGGTGTTCGATGAATGGATCGGTTCAATACGAATCGAATTTTTGGTATTAGAAAGTTCAAGAGCAACATGGCTGTAAGAGACATAGTCGCTAACACGAATTGCTTCAAGAGTCATATTCGCTTCGGCTTCATCAACTTGCACCAAGACGGCCCCAGAAAAAAACAGCGTTCCGCTTAAAAAGAGTAAGAAACAGAATCGCATTAGACTATCCCTCCGATGCCTTAATAATCAGTCTCACACACTTCCAGTACTCCATCGAAGACTAGAAATTTATTAGTTAGAGTATAACTCTTAGATCACGCTTTTGATCAAGAAAAATTTATATACCATACAAATTTAGCATATTCTCTTTATCGGCGCAATAGTAAAAATATGTAAAATCAATGCTTAGATACGATTGTTTGACAATGATTATGATGCAGAAATGCATAAGGCTCTAAGTTGAAGGGTATTATTTAAGAGCACCCCACTCGCCCTGGCGAGCTATATCAAGATGAAACAAAAGTGCTTCAATAATGTTTGCTCA
>CAZEZQ010000281.1:0-6896 GCA_964516245.1 uncultured bacterium
AGGTTCCTACCGAGCCGCATCGTTCCCTTAGGAGGGCGAGGCTCCCGCCGAGCCGCATCGTTCCCTTAGGAGGGCGAGGCTCCCGCCGAGCCGCATCGTTCCCTTAGGAGGGCGAGGCTCCCGCCGAGCCGGCTGATTGATAACTTTCATCAATCGCATCCAAACCAACGCATGAGACATTCAACGAAAATGCTTAAATGCCCTCTCTGCATCTTCTTTTTGGATTATGCAGACTATGTATGAAATTCAGAAGTGGTTCAATCAAACCGGCTCCGCAGGAGCGTCGCCCTCCTACCGATCCGGCTATTCCTCAGATGGAGGAACTTCTTTTTTCGAATCATCTTTTTCATTAAACCCAAATATCTCTATCGTTTTCCCAGGTTTGCCTATCATCGCTTTGGACGTTACGGTTTTTATAGGAAAAACTTCATTCATTATTTTTATAACAACACCCGGCCAAAATTGTTCTTTGGCAATGATCCCTTTTTGATGTTTGCGGGCTTTTTCAATTTGAGTGTGGAGTAGGTTTTGTTCTTCCTGCATTTTTTTGATCTGGCCTTGCAGCAGCATACCGCTGCGTATGATCTTTAAGCGAAGGTCTTGTTGTTTTGAAGTAAGCTTGCCCTTGTCGCGCAGCACATTCAGTTGGTCGGTGGCTTGTTTCATTCTTTTATAATTTTCAACCAATGACTGAATTTTCTTCTGGTCTTCAACTTTTTTATTAATCAAACGCATCAATTCATTGCCCAACACCAATTCGGTTTTGGCTCCAATTTCTGAACCGAAAGTAGAGGCTTCAATACCATGTTCGGCGAAAATTCTACCTCCCATTACCACGGCTTTGCTGCCGCTGACGATGACTTTTCCCATCGAGCGAATGGTTGAATTGGTCACAGCGCCATTCACGATGACATTTCCATTCGCTTCAATCGTGGCATTGTTCACAAATTTGGCCACCACATCCCCACCGGCAGAAATATACGCTTTATTGTCGCCTTGCACTCCACCGGGCAGATAAATATTGCCCACCGCCCGGATGGTGGCCCCTTCAACCAATTTGTCGACATGAATATCGTGCTGCGATTCAATTATAAAATCACTAAGCACTCCACCTTTCACTAGAATCGTCGTGTCGCTGCGAATATTGCCCGAAGCGAAATTCACATCACCGGCATTGGTAAATACATCGGTTACCGAAATCTTGTCGTTATCACGGCAAACCACGCCGTCGATATCCGAATACAATTCATCTCCCTCCTCGCTGATTCGTGTGCCTTTGCCGGCGGGAAATTTGGAGGGTTTCCCCGGTTTGGCAGGGATCTCTTTCCCATAAACATCCATCCCCGATGACCCCTCAGTGGGGGGGATCAATCGGGCGAGAAGTTGATTTTCTTTCACGGGAAGAACATGGTGCTGTTCTTTCCAATCCACCCGGCCTCTTCGTTCTACCAATTGGGCGCCATCCAAAATGGATAGATCGATTTCCCAATCCACATAACCGTCCCGGCCGTTTTCTTCATGCTTCCCTTTGGCCACCACGATAGATTCATTGAATCGCTTCTCTATAAAAACACGTTTTATATGTTTCTCTGAGATCCCATTGACGATATTGTTTTCCTGCAGATAGCGTACAACATCCTCTGGTGAGTAGTATTCGGCATGCCCTTCATCCACTTCAATAGAGGCCTTCAACTTGCTTGAAGAAACTTCAATGCTTAAGCCTTCACCCCACACATGTCCGCTGTCAACTGTGGAACCCGCCTCTTCTTCAGATTCCAAGTCTTGAAATTCTTGTTCTTCGACAGAAGTTTCCTCTAGTTGTTCTTTTTCTTCGGTTTTCTGCTCTTCTGTCTCAACTTTTTTTTGCTCTTCTTGCTCGACCATCTTAACGAATCTCAACTTCGCGAATGAAAACTCAATTTATATACAAAAATTTCTATATATGCGCTGAATTGGTTTCTTATATCATTCGAGATTTTCTTTCATTACAATCAATGTATATTTTTTTACCCTCAATCAATCAAATTCTTATACATTTATAAAATAATAGCAATTTCTGTGCTTGTCTAAATAATCATTACTGTTATATTATTATAGATTTTTATAATCAAAATAGGTATTAGAAATAACCTTGTATAAGAAGAAACCACTATGGCAAAATATCTCCTAAAAAATAGCATACTCGAAATCAATCGGATAAGTAAGTTTTTTCTTGTATTTGCCCTGGGTTTCATTACAGTAGGCTGCGCAAATAAAGAAATTCAGCAATTGCAAACTTCTGTAAGCGAATTAGAGACAAAACTGAGACAGTATCAGCTACAAACGTCAAAAGAAACGGCTGAAACCACTGCAAATCTGCAAGATGTGAACCAAGCTGTACGTGAATCGTTCCAGAAACTGGGATACACCCAATCGAGCCTGGAAAGCACTTTGAATCAGATTTCAAACCGGTTGGCAAACTTGGAACGGGATGTCGCCGCATTGCAGGAACGAATGAACCGGCAAGAAAATTTCACCTCAGAAACGGCCACGTTGGTCCAAGACACCCAGAAGGTGACTGCCAATTTGCAAGAAACGATGGAAACGGTTCGAGGGGATATTGAAGGGCTTAACAACCAGTTCGCGCAATTGAGACAAGATTCTCAAGAATCAGGCCAACAAAACCGTGCGCAAATGAACCGGATTCGTGATGCCCTGACATCTCAAATTGCAGAAATCGAATCCAAAAACCGTGAAATGTATTCCCTCATCTTAAAAGAACTTGGGGCTGATGTCCCCAAACCGGAACCAGCAGAATCCAGCGCTTCCGGCCAGGTGCATGTGGTAGAAAGTGGAGACACTTTGTCGAAAATTGCAGAAGAATACGGAGTCACTGTCAGAGATCTGCAGGAATATAACGGAATAAGCGACCCGTCTCTCATCAGATTGGGCCAAAAAATCCGAATTCCATGAAGTTGGATGACGATCCGGCAAAAAGTCTTTTTTGGAGCGCAGGTCATAGACGCGCCTTGGCAGGCGTCCTCGCCTGCATTTACATATAAAGAGATGTATCGCCTTTATCTACATATAAAGCAGGCGAGATGCCTGCGCTCCAAGATGGGGTATCACAGAATGCTGAATTATACTTTTTGCCAAATCATCTATAATGTACTATCACAACCATCAGGAATATGTTTCGAAAATTAATGAAATAGAATATGCACCTTTTCAGAATAAAAAGCAGTGATACGCTTTCGAATTGAAAAAACTCTGTTGAAAAACAATTTCAATCAGAGCTGGCAATCCGGCAAAAAGTCTTTTGGGAGCGCAGGTCATAGACGCGCCTTGGTGGGCGTCCTCGCCTGCATCAACATAGAGTTGTGCTTGGATACTTGTACTTCTATTATATATGGCATCATTGATTCCCAGATTTGACTTTTTGCCGGATTGTCAAAGATGAATCGAAAAGGGCTTGAGGGATTTTATGCTTGAAAGACTCTCACCTTGGCTTATTAACTCACAAATTGATAGCGCCGTTAGCGGAATTGCCAACAGTTCTTCACTCGCCATTTTGATTTACTTGGTTTTGGTGGTTTTATCGATTCTCACCTGGGCCACCATTATCCGCAAATGGATGGAATTGCGTACCGAAAAGAAAATGGCCGCCAAATTTCGCAGAACGTTCAACGAACTGGAAGGCAATATTATTGCGCTGTCACAGGAAGGGATTTTGCCCTCCAACTGCCCCGCCCGGCTCTTTGTCGCCGCCTATGAAGAACTGCGCAACTGGGCCACCCTAGACCGGGAACGAAATCGCATCATCGCCGACCGCCCGGTGGTTCCCGCCTTGGAACGAACCTTAGACCGCACCATAGAAATTGAAACCGAACGCTTGGAACACGGAACCACTCTGCTTGCCACCGTAGCCAGCGTATCACCCTTATTGGGTTTGTTAGGCACGGTATGGGGAATTTATATTTCCTTTCAAAGCATGGCTCAATTGGATAACACCAATTTGAACACGGTCGCGGGGGGAATCTCAGAAGCCCTTTTGACTACGGTTGTGGGGTTACTTGTAGCGATCCCAGCCGTTTTTGCTTACAACGGAATACTCCGGGCAGTGCGGCGGATCGAAAATCAACTGCACAGCTTCTCAAACGAAGTCGTGAACCGGTTTGACCGGCAAATCACCATCGACGAAAGTTATCAAAGCAGTTCTGTCAAAGCGCCGAAAATACGAAGGAAAGTCCGTGCCACGTCATAAAGTCAAATACCGCAAAGAAGCCTTGGCCGATGTCAACATGACCAATCTGATTGACATCGTTATGGTGTTGTTGATTGTCTTCATCTTGGTTTCCAACTTCGTTCAAACCGGTTTGAATATCCAACTGCCTGAAGTGCAATATGTAGAAACCACAGGCAAACAGAAAATCGTAATCGGCGTGGATGTCGATGGCAACATCACTCTAAATCAAGAGCGGGTCACCCTTGAAGAACTGTCAGAAAAACTGCAGGCTCTGAAAACACAACTGCCGGAAGAAGGTGTGTATGTCCAGGCCGATGAGCAAGCCTTGGTGGGCCAACTGGCCAAAGTGATGTCGGCCTCGAAACAAGCTGGTTTTACCGAAGTGAATCTTCCCGCCAAGTTATTCCGGCAAGTACAATAACATTGAATTGATAAATTATGTACAAAAAGCTTTCGTACATACTTTCTATCCTGCTGCATTGCACGGTGTTGGCGTTTGCCTTCATCATTCCCTATCGCCATGTTGTCACCGCAGAAAAATATGTCCCGGTGCAGCTGGCCCCGATGGAAGAAGTGCAAGAACAGCAGCAAGAACCCCAACCCCCCGAGCCCGAGCCCGAACCGGAACCGGAGAAAAAAATTTCAGACGAAACCAAAAAGAAAATTCAAGATTTGCTGCGAACACCGCTGCCCACAAAACGTCCTACTGCCACCGCCACTCCCAAACCAACAAAAAAGCCTTCACCCACCAGCAAACCGACACAAAAACCGAAACCCACTTCGACTCCAACCAAAGCGCCCGTTCAGTCACCCACGCCCACTCCAATTGAAAACAAACGCCCGATTACCGAATTGGATAACCGGGCCGTAAGCCGCAATGTAGAAAACGTCACCGCCGAAACCATCACCGTTCAAGGTGTCGAAGGAAAAAATTACTCCGAATATGCGGCACTCTTAAACGCCATCCTGGCCAACAATTGGCGTACCCCCTCTGTGCACCCCTCTTCGAATAAGAAATATACAACCATCGTTAGTTTTACGATTAATAAAGACGGTCGAATCACAAACTTTAAAATAAACGGTTCTTCGGGTTGGATCCTTATGGACCAAAGCGTGCAACAAGCAGTCGAACGCAGCAGTCCACTCAGAAAACTTCCCCCCGATTTTTTTTCTGGAACCCTTCATGTGACGGTTCCATTCATCTTTAATCCGAGATAATTTTGCACTTGAATTAAACGTAGGTTGAGGGAACCCCTTATGAAACTTATTATTCATTTGAACATTATTCTGTTTAGTCTAGCAGCCTTCATGGTTTCGACGGCAATCGCTCAAGAGAGCTTGCTCATCGATCCTGTCGTGGGGAGGGCCCAACGCTCCAAACTGCTGGTGTTGAAACCGATCACCCCGAATGCGAATCCCGAATCTGAAACCGACATTCAAGAACTGTATGACTTGCTCTTATTTGATTTGAAGTTTTCGGATGCGTTTGAGATTTTCGAACAAAATCCTCAAGCGCTTTATTTGAGCCAGCAAGACGAACAAAGAGGCACGGTGGATTATGAAAGATGGCAGAATTTGCGCATCAAAGACCGTTCTATCGATTATCTGGTAAAAACCATGCTGATTAAACACGATGACGGGGGCTTCGAACTTAGGCTTTTGGTGTATAACATCTTGCAATCGCAGCGGGTGATTGGCCAGGCATTCGGAGCCGACCCTCATCCTCACTTTACCCGAAAACAACTTCGGCAAGCGGGACACACTGCCACGGCAAAAATTATCTCTTCACTCTCAAACCAAGAACCGATCACACAAACCCAAATCTGTTTTGTCAATTACAATTCCAGCCAGCGAACCAAAGAATTGTATCTGATAGATTACGATGGCTGGCAAGACAGCCTAACCCAATTAACCACTTTCAATTCCACCTCCCTCTTTCCCAAATGGTCGCCGGATGGAAAAGATATTGCCTATGTTTCATTTCGAAATGAATGGCCGGATGCATTTATTCAAAACATCAGCAGCGGCAAAGTCAAATTGCTGGCAAAGTTCAAAGGCAGCAACACCAATCCCACCTGGTATCCAGATGGAGAGCATTTGGCCATCTCCCTCTCTGCCGAAGGAAATCTTGAATTGTACAAGATTCACGAAGATACCCACAAAGATCCAAACAATCGTTTGGAGCCCGAACGGCTGACCTATCATGAAGCCAAAGATATTTCCCCCTCAGTCTCTCCCGAAGGCGATAAGATCGCCTTTACTTCAGACCGGGGCAGTACAATCCCCCAAATTCATATGATGAATTCGGATGGATCAAACATTCAACGAATATCGTTTGTGAACCGGCAATGCGATCAACCTTCCTGGTCTCCGGTTCCTATACGGGCCGCTTTCGGCGATACCGTGCGTGAAGAATATCGAATCGCGTTTACAGGTTTCTATACCTCGGGCCAGGGGCAGTCAGATATCTATACCATGTATCCAGATGGGACCGATGTACAAATGCTTACTGACGGCGAACACGTAAATGAAAATCCAACCTGGTCGCCCAACGGTAGCTACATTGCATTCTCCTCAAATTTAATGGGTTCTGGCAAATTCGATATTTTTCTGGCTTCAACCGATCCCAATCGCCGCTTGCCCAACGGCAAACGTTTTCATCGAATCACGT
>CAZEZQ010000282.1:0-6886 GCA_964516245.1 uncultured bacterium
AGGAGGGGGTTAAAATGAACGATCCCTTACCTTCATTTATTTCTAAGAGAGAAATTCTCATAATTCACAAGAAAGAGTCTAATTGTAATGAACTGCCCCTCTTTTATACCTTCGATTTTTCACAAACCAAGGCGTCTAAGGCCTACGAGTCTTCACGAAGTATCCATTTTGATGAAACAATAGAAGGAGACCAATAGAAAATCATTTTCATTTAATGGGAGAGTGCCATTATGGGTACATCGAATTGGAAATCCAAGGCCATGAATCTAGGCATAGGCTTTGCCATGCTGCTTGGCCTGACAACAAACGCAGGAGCGGGGAACGTGACGATTGAAAAGACCACATTCGAAGGATGGCAGAATGCCTATCACATGAGCAATGGCGAGGTGGAACTAGTGGCCGTGGCCGATATCGGCCCGCGAATTTTGCAATTCAACCGGGTGGGCGAAGAAAATCTGTTCAATATTTCGGAAGGGACCAAGGGCGATACCGGCGGCGATAAATGGAAAGGCTATGGCGGCCACCGCTTTTGGATCGCACCCGAAAGTTTGGATTACACCTATTACCCAGACAACACTCCCGTCAAAGTGGAGGTGGATGGCAACACCCTCACTCTGACAGGGCTGCCTGAAATTCACGATGAAGACCTACGCCAACAAGTGACCACCTTCGACGAGTTGGTAAAGAGGATGGATGACAATGAATTTAAATCCAAACTTGGCGTACAGAAAAAAATGATCGTCACCCTACAAGAAGACGGCGAAGTGGTGGTCGATCACGAAGCCTATATGCACAGCAAAAGCATGCACATCGCACCCTGGGCCTTAACCGTGATGGAGCAGAAAGGCCTGGCCATTATCCCCAACCCGCCCTACGCCCCGCATGGACCAGGCCACTTCTTGCCGGTGCGCAATATCGTGATTTGGAGCTACACCGACCTGACCGATCCACGGCTGGAATTTCGGGATGATTATGTCACGATCAAGCAGAATCCGAATGCGAAGAAACCGTACAAGATTGGTTTTTCAGATACCCAAGGCTGGGCGGGCTATGCGCTGAAAAACCAGTTTTTTGTAAAACAACTCGATCAAAAACCAGATGCCATTTATCCTGATATGAACTCCGCAGTCGAAATCTTCACCAATTCGGGCATTATGGAAATCGAATCGTTGGGCTTACAGGTGAATCTCGAACCCGGCGATTCCATGCACCACCGCGAACGCTGGCGCATCCACGAGATTGACCCCATCGATGGCAGCAATGAGAGCATTAACCGAATTGTGGAAAATGCGGGATTGAAGTAATTCATGTAGGGTGGGCTTCAGCCCGCCAACAAAAACTAAATTTCAACAGAACACGTTGAATGTTTGAATTATGGTACGTTCTGAAAAACTATAAGAAACAGCCCAGCCTGCTGCGTTAGACTGGGCTGAATACTTCAATTTGTTTTCTGTTGCATCCTACTTTTTTAACTCTAAATGGATTGGAGTTGTATTGTGGGTTCTCTCATCCGGGTCAGCCAGTTGACCGGGAATTACAGTGAGTGGTTGATAACCCTCGATGAATATTTTCACATCGTGCTTACCCAGGGGCATCGGAATCACCAAACCATGAGTTTCAATCGGTACTTTGCTAAACATTGAATCGAATTCAGGGAAATCGGGAATCTCTACACGGGCAAATCCTTCGTCCAATCGCTTGTCTTTGGTGTTTAAGATGAATTGGTATGGATGCACTTTCACCAATTTAGTCATGAAGGTTCGAGTCTCACCGGATTGCAAAGTGAGTGTTTGTTCCGGGACCATCAAGTTCTTTTCGTCATCATGATAACGGACCATCAAGGCAACTTCACCGCTGGGGCAGCCTTCTACACGGTACTGGCCCGGCTTTCCGTCACTGACTGGTTTGGTGACCGTTGGATATTGCAGGCCATTTTTTTTAATCAACACATTCAACTTATCAGATTCAAACGGTTTGCCGTTGTAGGTGAGATGGACATTTAATTCCACATCTGAAGTGTATGGTTTTAATTTCACTTCTTGGTCAATCACTTTATGGTTCTCACCATCTTGTAATGGTGGAATATTGATGGAAACATTTTGCGGAATGAACCCTTGTTTGCGTATTATCACAGGATATGTGTAGGCCATTTTCGCTTTCAAAGTTCGCTCACCGTTCTCATCTGTTTGTCCACGAAGATTGTAATCGTATGGAATGCCGGCCGATTCAAAATCAACCTGAACAATGGCTTTTGTAATAGGCTCGCTATTTTCTGCATCCACCGTTTTGATATTTATGTCAAACGGTTTCATGTGAAGGTCAAATGTATATTCTTGTTGTTCGGATAAAATTGTAATCTTTTTAATGTGTTCAGCATATTGCCCACTGATGTGAAACATGCCAAAGTTGTTGGATTTTTGGAAAAATAGATACCATTCTCCAGCGGGTACGGCTTGGAAGATGTATTCTCCCTTATCGTTTGCGTCGCTTGTGATGAAGCTGTCTCGATGAGTGCTTTGCAAATCTTTCACTAAAGCCACTCGAACCTCCGTGAGAGGTTCATCATTTTCAAAAACAATCCCTTGCACAGTGGTACCTGGGCCCTTTCCGAAGTCTGCCCGAGTGGTTTTTCCTTTTTCGATTTGTACAATTAGATTTTCATGATTGTTAGGGTCTTTTGGACCGCTATAGGATTTGCGTACAAAAAATTCTTTTGCCGGCAAGTGTTCTAACTTGTAAGTTCCATCTTCGCCAATAATCACTTCATAGGTGTACAATTTCACCGGCCAGGTGAAGATTTGCAGTTTCGCGCCAACCAACGGGCCTCCACCATCTTCGTATACATTGCCCACCAGTGTGCCTCCCTCATGCATGGTGATCGTGGCTTTTGTGCCTTCCAGCATTTCAGGGGTTACCTTGACTTCAGTGGGAGCAAAATCTTCGTGCCAAATGCAGAGAGTTTCTCCATGATTGACTTCATCAATTTCAAAACTACCTTGTTTGTTGGTGAGAACGCTATCTTCTAAGGTGGTGGTCTCAAACAATCCGATCATATTAGGATTGGGGATATTCGCGTTGGAGCGTAAGCCAATTTGCACTCCAGAAATCGGGTTCCCTTGGGTGTCTTGCACAATACCTTTTACGGATGTGCCTTTCTGCAAGGTTAAGGTAATGTTATCTATGGTTTTCCCTGACTGAATTCGAACCGTTTTTCCTTGTGATTTCATATAACCCAGGGCATTGGTATAAACTTTCATGTTGGCGGGGTACAAACTATCAATTTCAAAATTTCCATTGTTGTCAGTAATGTTGTGAGGAGAATCACCTGTTGTGGTTTCAGAAGCATGGTTCCCGTATCGAAAATTGTCACCGCCATCGACATAGACAACGGCGCCTGCAATGGGATTGCCAGAGGCGTCCATCACCTTGCCATTTACAGCGCCAGCTGGTTTAAGTTGAACCGTGACTACTTCATTCAGTTCTAACTTATCCTCTGAGTACGAGATATATCCTTTGGCTCCAACTCCAATATCAATCGATTTCGAAGGAAGCACATTGGTAAAGTGGTATTCCCCCTTTGCATTGGTTGTACCATGATCATTGGTCATTCCAGCTGGATACGAACGGAATCCTTCTATATGCCGGTCTCGATAGTGAATATTAAAATTCGCATGGGGAATAGGCTCACCATTCGGCCCAATTACTTTTAGAGTGTATTCAAAATTAGTTGGGAATTTTTGGACTTCAAAATCAACGCCGGTTTTCATTTCTCCCGCCGTGAGTTCAACGCTTTCATGATTAGAGTCATACCATTCTTCACTTTTGTCGTTGTTGTTCGCCCATAATCTATAACTCCCGGGCCCAAGTGTAGTAAATACATATCGGCCATTTTCATCTGATTGGGCTTCGAGGGATTCTTTATTCTGTACACTCGACACGCCTCGAACTGCTGAACTGTAATTTGCATAGATGGTGATATTCTTACCCGGTGTACCGTCTTTCAGTTTCACTGTTCCAGAAATGCTTCCTGTAGGTTGCACTTGCATCTGAATAAGAGTGGGGTTGTCTTGTGAGCCAGGAACAAATGTTTCACTCACCTGACTTCCCCAATCATCATGCTTCACCAAGAGTTTCCCTGTGTTTTGAACCAGAGTATTGAAAGTGCAACGACCTT
Source organism: uncultured bacterium (assembly GCA_964516245.1). Taxonomy (GTDB): domain Bacteria; phylum Hinthialibacterota; class Hinthialibacteria; order Hinthialibacterales; family Hinthialibacteraceae; genus CAZEZQ01. Next base: position 4,175 of record CAZEZQ010000282.1, read on the forward strand.
CATAATCTGTAGTTTTTAGTTGCAATGGAATGTACATCCCACTTATCACAGGCAACACCTTCGCCCCTTCCAACGGTTGTCCAGTGGGGTCAAACACCTGCACATCAATGGCATGCCCCGGTTGCATTAACACTGAAATGGTTTGGCCGTCATGAGCGGCATCGACTGGAACACGGGTGAGTGGATCAAGACTGTGACGGCTGCTTGGATTATACGGCAGATAACCGTCTGCGTAACAAAGCACTTTGTATTCGTTTTCGGGCACGCCTTCAAATTGAAATTCACCATTATCATTGCTAATCGCCTGCGCCGCCGTCTCAACGTCTTGCAAGGGAGTATTGGATTCGATATCTTGATCGGTGGGCAGTAACTTCACCACCGCACCTGTAATCGGCTCATGAGTTTTCTGATCGATTACTGTCCCCTTCAATGTAATCGAACCATCAAAGGTAAGCGACGAACCTTGCGCGTCATTCTCCGCCGCATTGATAGGCGCCGCATTGATAGGCGCCGCATAAAAATGCATCGAAGGCAGCGCCGCCAAGGCGATGATGCACACACACACTTTGGCCCTCAGCGGCAAACGCGCTTGCACCTTGCGGGTATGGTCTAGCAGCCGCACTAGGCGTGTTTTCACAAATGAATCTCGCCCTAACAACCCCATTCCCGACAATGCGCCAGCAGGTACTTGTTGCGATTGCTCGATGATTTTCAACAAGCCCTCGCCGCAGGCTTTACGCGAAGATTGGCTCACCGCATAGGCGAAATCGTCGCAGGCGTATTCCCGCAGCCGGTCAACAAAATAATTCGCCGCCCAAATCGCTGGATGAAAAAAGAACACCACTTGCATGGCTCGCTGAAACCAGGCGATATACAAATCGCCTCGGCGAATGTGCGCCAACTCGTGCAGCAATATCCATATTTGCTGTTCGGGTGAAATGCTGGTAAAAAAATGCTTGGGTAAGAATATGCGCGGCTTTATCATCCCCCACACGAACGGCGCCTTCACTTCTTCATGAGTGAATAATGTAATGCCGCCTATCACACCTGCTTTCTGTTTCATAGATTCCCAATCCAACCCGTGGGAGTTGGGATCAATCGCAACCGCTTGTTGAAATTGTTTACGCAGGGAGGCATGCTTCCACGCAAAGGCGCAAGAGAGCACCAATACAATGCCTGCCCAAAGCAAAAACAACAGGGTTTCAAGAGGAAGTGAGAATGATGTATTTGTTGATGTGGAATGTGATTTGTTAGTTTGAGGAACTGTGCTTCCTACACTTTGTTCGCTTGGAATGGGAGAGTTTGATTTTGATTGATTGGCCACCGATTCTGGTTTCCCCTCCACACTTTCATTGAATTCTTCTGCAGGCAAAGATGGTGTTCCTGTTATCGCAGAATTCGCTGCAAGTTGATTGTTTGCAATCTCTGTAGATTGTTCCACCGGCTCTTCCCATACCGGCAGAGGAATGCTGTATTGAACAGGAACCAAAGGTTTTATCAATACCAGCAAAAAAAGCGCATAACCAAACTGCACGCTGGCGCGCTTGCGAATCAAGCACCAAATGGCGTACACGATGATGAACAAAATACTGGTTTCGATCAAAGTTTGCAGCATAGTACCGCTCCACAAAGAAGCTAGATTGTTGATTGATTCCATCCCATTCATGATTCATCTCCTTGGCGTTCTTCATACTCATCCAGCATAGCTCGCAGTTCGGCGATTTCATCGCGGCTCATATCGCTTTTTTTGACCATGTAGGCCATTACGGGGGCAACCGTACCATCCAAGGCATACGAAAGCAGATCATCCGCAAATCGGCATAAGGTTTTGTAGGCCGATTGAGTGGGAGTGTACAAAAAACTGTTGCCCACCTGGCGGGCATTCAGGTATCCCTTATCCACCAAACGGCGCAACAAAGTTTTAACGGTGCTCATCGCCCAGCCGTGTTTTTTCTGTGCTACGGCATACACATCCCGCGCCGCGCATGATTTTTGCTCCCATACAATTTTCATAATTTTCCATTCGGATTGTGATAGAGGATCTTGTTTAGAGGTAGCCATCTCATTCTCCAGATTTATCAATGTGAATGTACGGTTACAATTGTAGATGATACGTTGGTAGTTGTCAACAAAAAGATTTAAAATGCCAATAATAAATTTAAGCGATTGAATACTACCGGATAGTTTTTGTCGAATAACGTTTTCGTTTTCTGCTCGGTCTAGAGAATTTGAAGTGAATCTACATAAAACGATCCAACAAAAAGTCTTTTTGGGAGCGCAGGTCATAGACGCGCCTTGGTGGGCGTCCTCGCCTGCAACTACATAAAGTGCAAGTTAGATACCTACGTTACTATATATTGTGTGGCCGTTTGATGGATCAGACTTTTTACCGGTTCGTCTTGCCTGAAGCGAACGAAGTGTTATGTTGATACTTCGATCATACTCGGCAACAGAAATTAAAAGGCATTAGATTCTAACAAGCAAATTGTGAGAGTGGTGATATAAAATTCAAAAATGAAGGCAAGAATATCTCAATAAAAAAGTTACAGTAAATTTTTTTTGCAGCCCCCCACTCGTCCCGACGAGCTATATCAACAAAAAACTAATGTGCTTCAATAATGTTTGCCCAACAATCCCCTCGCCCTCTGGGAGAGGGTTAGGGTGAGGGGGGCTTACTGAATAAACCAAGGTGTTTCAAACGAGGAGGGCGAG
>CAZEZQ010000283.1:0-4603 GCA_964516245.1 uncultured bacterium
ATATGTAGAGAAGCCGCTTTCGCATACGCAATGGGAAGGCCGCCAGGTGGTGAATGCAGCGCGAAAATACAACAAGATTGTTCAACTGGGCACCCAGCAGCGTTCCGATCCATTGCAGGCTGAAGCCAAAGCGTTTTTGCATAATGAACAAGCGCTGGGCAAGATTCTGTATGTGCAAGCCAATCGCCTGGGGGTTCGCGAAAGCATTGGCAAACACAATTCTCCACTGCCAATCCCTAGCCGTGTCGATTACGATCTGTGGCTTGGCCCGGCCCAAGATGAAGAGCTCTATCGCAATGACTTTCACTACGATTGGCACTGGGATTTCAACACCGGCAATGGAGAAATGGGCAATTGGGGAGTACATATTCTGGATGATATTCGCAATGTCGCCTATCAAGATTCGATCGCAACTCCAAATCGAATTCTCGCCGTGGGTGGACGGGTTGCATGGAACGACGCCGGCAACACTCCCAATGTCCATTTTGCTTGTTTGGATACAGAAACATTCCCCACAATCATCGTGCTTTCGAATTTAAATGTTTCACCGACACGAAAGGGCAATTGGAACGCACCGGCTGATCGCGCGTTTACCGGGCCTTCAAGCGGTTATGTAGTTGCATGTGAAGGCGGTTATTATCTGGGCCAGCGGGGATCCGGCAAAGCCATCGATCTTGACGGGAATGAAATTCGCTCGTTCCAAGGGGGAGACCGTATGGGCTTGCACCTGAAAAACTTTCTCGACGCGGTGCGGACACAAGATAAAGATATGCTTAACGCAGAAATCGAAAACGGGCATAACTCAACCGGCTGGTGCAATTTAGCGAATATCGCCTTTCTTACAGGACAAGACTATTCGCGGGATACCGCTGAATCGATTATGCCCGAACTAGATACCTGGGGAGAACTGCTGGATAACATGAAATCGCAATTGGAAGCATTTAACATCTCCATGAACAGCCCCTCAATAAAAATGAGCCCAATCTTAACCCACGATCCAAATTCCGAACGGTTTGTTGGAGAACATGCGGATGAGGCCAACACATATCTTAAACGTGAGTATCGAGAACCATTCGTTATTTCTGAAATAAGTTCGAAGGTTCAAACCTCAGCGGTTTATTGATATGAAACCTAACCAAAATTGGCCTCCAACGGAGATTTATTGTTTCCAGTAAACGGCGCCTTCAAAAAAGGCTATCCTTACACTGAGTGCAATGCCATTCTTGATTATTGAGGTTTGATTTATCAATTACGCTTTTCATCGCCAGAAGCAGCAAGCGTTTCATAATCCATTCTTATTGCAATTCATCCAAGGTTGCCAAATAAGGATGCCAAAGTGGTTTGGGGGTTTGGCAATCTTGCGGGTGAATGCGTATTTATTTGCCTGAATCTAATGCTACCCAAAACGAATATTATTTTGGAAGCCGCTCTAAATACAAGGGTTACGTGTTTTAATGTTTAGCCACAGTATTTTAATCCACATTCAATCCCAGCGCTTTGGCGGTGTGAACATCGACCACATTCTTGCCATCTTCTTCATCAACGATGCCAAAGCCCCCGTCGTAGTTCCACATACACCAGCCGATGTCATGTTTCTCGAATGCGACACGAACATCGTGAATCCATTGCACCCGGTGTTTGGGCTGGCTGTAACTTCGATAGACACCAAATTCATCACAGATTACAGGCACGCCATGTTCTTTGGACCATTCACCGGCTTTGCCGATTTCTTCATCGATTTTTTCCGCATTCCACCATTCTTGGCCATAACGTTTCAAGGCGTTTTTGACATTGCTTTGTTCATACCTATCGACCACTTCTTCAATGAACAAGGGTGAAGAAGGATAGGGGATGTTACGCAATGGTTTTACCAGATCCGAACTCCATGTGGCGCCTTGATGAGTAAAAATATGGGGCTCATAAAAATGAAAATTGTAAATGATGTTGGGGTCATCCAGCGGTTCCATTTCAAGCAGTGAATCCAAATTGGACCAATGAGTGCCGGTGGCGATGATGCTATGTTCGGGGGCATTCCTGCGAATGGCATCAATCACCCGTTTTTGAATTTTAGGCCATTTGTCTTCAAAGCCCCGAAAGACAGGTTCGTTCATCGGTTCTAAAATCACCCAATCCGGGTCGTGTTTGCTTAGATGCTTGGCAAAGTGACCCCAAAATTCAATGAAGCGATTGGTCACTTCTTCATCCTTGCCTAGGTCACCAGAATAATTGCTCCCACCGGTGGCTTGTGAAATGCTGTGCAAATCGATGATGATTCCCAAACCATATTGCATGATTTTAACCAAGCCCTTGTCGAGAACATCCATCACCTTGGCATTCAGCAGATTATCCGCTTCCGGGTCGCAGGCGTTGGCCATATCGATAGGGATGCGAACATGCGAAAACCCCAGGCTTTGGATCAGGTTGAGATCATGATTGCTAAAACGTTTTTCAAGTTCCTGAATCGGGCCGCGATTTATCCACAACCATCGGGGAAGATTGATCCCCCGCTCCAAACGCTCTACCCGCACGCTGCTGACTTCACTTTCGGCTTCAGCATTTGGCGCGGCTACAAAACCAGAAAATGTTCCAACAAACACCAGCAACAACAAGATATGCAAAAGGGAAGGTAAATTAATTTTTCGTTTTGACATAAAACACCTCTACTTTTCATGAATAGGTTCGCGCATTGTTTCCATCATCTGCGGCATGCAGCCCATTCGATGGATTGAACCACGATTTTGCGGAATTCAGGTGGTTTGACCGATTCTTCATCATGGCCCAGAGCATAGTAAACACACCGGGCGTTGTGCACATAATGCGTGAATAGCATGGGCTCGGCTACCGTATGGCCGAATCGCTCTTCGTTCGCAGTCATGATGACATGCCGGTCGGGCCGCATGAGTAAATTGAAATACAATTCGTCATTGGTTGTAAACGGCTTCACGCCTTCAACGATAGGATGCGTTTCGTCTTTGATATCCAAACGGAATGTGTGATAAGGTCCGTGGGTCGACTTGCCGCTTACCCACATCGCGCCATAGATATCGATTGAATCACGCCACTTTTGCACATTGGCCACCGCAAAATGGTTGACCACCAATCCGCCGCCCTGTTTGAGAAATTCCAAAATGCCATTTTTTACATAATCTGGAGGGTTGCCGTCTTCTGCCTGAATTTGAACCAGCAACAACACATCGAATTTTTTGAGATTGTCGAGCCGGAGCGCTTCCAGATTGTCTTTTTCGACCACCGTGAGATCAACAGTCGGATAATTTTCGTTGATGTCGCGAATGACATCGTTCCACACGCCTGCGCTGTTGTGAGGTTCTTTGCCAATCATCAAACATTGTACCGGATCGGTTTGGGCGAATGCTGCGAATGGGCTAAAAGACAAGCTGACAAGGATAATGAGTGTGATTGAGAAATGTAATTTTTTCATTGTGTTATCTCCTGAAAGAATGGTTCTGTACATTTCAATATAAAGAGATATAAAGGATTTGTATATTGCTGCCATTTGAATTGGCGGGAGAATTTAATATTTAGTATTATTCTAAATATTATAAAGATTATTATTGACGTTCCGGCAAAAAGAGCAATTAAGTTTTGAGTGGTTATCCGAATTGTGATGTGGGCATCTTGCCTGCATAAATGCTGATGCAGACAAGATACCCACATTACAAGTAAAGACTTTTTGACGGATTATTATTGATTGTCGACACAAAAAAACTGAGGGAAAAACCCTCAGTTTTTTACATGAAACGTTTTATATAGTGCGGGTTGTCTATTGTTGCTGTATCACTATTTCGCGCAGGGGTTGCAGGGATTCTTCGCGCATGGATTGCAGGGGTTGGCGGCTTTCATTGAACCACTGCCCGCTTTGCCGCACGGATTGCAGGGATTCTTCGCGCATGGATTGCAGGGGTTGTCGGCTTTCATCGAACCACTGCCCGCCTTGCCGCAGGGATTACAGGGATTACAGGGATTTTTTGCGCAAGGGTTGCAAGGGTTGGCGGCTTTCATGGATCCACTGCCCGCTTTACCACAGGGATTGCAGGGATTTTTCGCGCAAGGGTTGCAAGGGTTGGCGGCTTTCATGGATCCACTGCCCGCTTTTCCGCAGGGGTTGCAGGGATTTTTTGCGCAAGGGTTGCAAGGGTTGGCGGCTTTCATCGAACCACTGCCCGCTTTGCCGCACGGATTGCAGGGATTTTTCGCGCAAGGGTTGCAAGGGTTGGCGGCTTTGCTTGTTCCACTCCCGGCTGAATACGAAGAACTGCGCCATGTGTGCCGGTCTGTTTGACTTGTGCTGCAACCAGCCAGAATCATACCCACCGCGAGCATACCCACACAAACTGGTAACCATCTTTTTACCTTAAACATACAATTGCCTCCTAAATTAGTTAAAAAGTTGTAGAAACAACAAGTTATTTTGAATTCGTTTTCACATCGCCTGCACAACGAAAGCCGACATTGTTAAATGTGTGTGTTGGCGGGCTTCCTCCCCGAAAATGTGTGTTATAGGCATGGCAGTAATTTTGACTGCAGAACCAACTGCCGCCTCGAGCAATGCGGCGCGTTCCTTCGTCCGGTCCTGTTGGATTTT
>CAZEZQ010000283.1:4613-6875 GCA_964516245.1 uncultured bacterium
TTGGAGAGAATGTTTGTAATAGTCGGCGCCATACCAATCACTGCACCATTCCCACACGTTGCCCAACATATCGTGGATTCCGAATGAGTTGGGGGAAAACTTACCTGCGGGAGAGGTGTAAAAATAGCCGTCTTCCAATTTGTTCTTTTCCGGCCATGTCCCTTGCCAGAAATTGGCTTGGAGAAATTTTATTTGGAGTGTATTTGGATTTTCGTTTTGAATTGAAACGTGTTGAATGGATGATTGTGAAGAAGCGGTTTCTTTGATTTGCTCCTGTGTTCCTGCTTGAAAATGAAGAGGTTTGCCAGCGCGAGCAGCGTATTCCCACTCAGCTTCGGTCGGCAATCGCTTGCCCGCCCATTTGGCGTAGGCACGTGCATCATGCCAACTGACACAGACAACGGGATGGTTGAGAATTTTCTTGTAATCGGTATCTGGACCGTTAGGGTGTCTCCAATTTGCCCCTTCCACTTGTACAAAATCATCCTGATTTTTGAGATAGCACCACGAATATCCATCTTTTTCTGCTTGCGTGATATATCCTGTTTCTTTTACGAATTCGGCGAATTGACGGTTGGTGACTTCGTGCGCATCAAGATAATATGAATCGAGCGTTACGGAGTGGACCGGCTGTTCATCATCATGACCATCTGCATAGCCCATTTGAAAGGCACCACCCGGAATGAGAATCATGCCCTTGTGAGAATTGGATTGGGATTCATTCGCATTCGGAGAATGAAAGGCTAGCCCTACAACGATCGGAACAAGACAAAAAACGAACACGGCAATAGTGACTGAACGCATTACGCCCTCTTTGATTGATTCTATTTGTTATGGATATTTGTTTTGCGAATCTATAAATAGAGTATCGCAGGGGAATGTCGATATGCAAATTTTTCTTTAAAAAAATTGAATTTGAAGAGGTAAATGATTTCTTTATGAAATATTGGGAATGAAAAAGTCTCTCACTTAAGAATCAAGATTCAAGATTACTGATTGGGCCAATGCAAAAGGGGGTCGCCAGCGGCCTTGTTGATATGAAGTTTTGTGTGAGTGAAGATCTTCTCCAACAAAAAGTAAATCATTTGCGATCCAAAAATTTGAACATGGGGGCAAAAAGCCTTGTAGACAATCATAAACACCGATTTCCCATGAGGAGTGCATACATTTATACTAAAATTCATCATGCAATTTTTTGGGGTTCGTTTTGTAAAATAGAAAAATATCCTCTATTATATTACTGGTGAGTGCGAAGTTCTAAGATTGCCATTTTGTAAGATCAATAGAATGAGAAACTTATGACATTTAGGGCACAGAAAACGTAGTACTATTTAACTTATTGATATTATTGACCTTATGTAAAATTTGCCTGAGATCTTCGCACTCTCCAGTAGTATTAAGAATCGTAATAAAAAAATTGTGTGAGCGCCAAACATCAACTTGGTTTTCACCTCAATTGATAAATTGAACCAAGAGGAGATGAGTGATGGGACGTCGTGGTTTTACCTTAATTGAATTGTTAATCGTTGTAGCCATTATTGGGATTCTGGCTGCAATCGCAGTACCGAATTTTTTGAATGCGCAGATTCGGGCGAAACTGGCGCGCAGTTTTGCCGATATGCGTTCGATTATGATGGCGATCGAACAACTGCGGTTGGATACCGGACATTTGCCGCTGGATGGCTGGGATGATGACACTTCGGAAGGCCGTGAGATACTAAAGGAAGTCTTCAACGGAGTAGGTGATTTCCCCGAAGGGCAGCGAAGCAAAATTGATTACTTGGCCGTGTTAACCAGCCCAATATCGTATCTCTCATCGGTGCCGATCGATCCCTTCTTAAGCAAACATCGCGAAAATACCGAATTGGGTTTCGGCAGCCCCACTGATACGTATACTTATGCGGATTGGGACCCGAATATCCCTGGAACGGGGAGCAACAGCAACAATATGAACCTAGCGGCATTGGAGTTACCATTGGCTGAAGTGTTGGGATTCAAACCGATGGAAAAAGGAGAATACGCATTGCACGGTATGGGCCCGGATGGTGTGGCTGGAGCCTTGCAGAACAGTTCACTGCGGGGCATTCCCTTCGATGCCTCCAACGGCCTCACCAGCATTGGGGATGTGTTCATGCGCACCGGTGGTAGAATCAATCAGTGAAAACACAAAATGTTTGAAAATATCGATAAGCGATTTGTAGAAGAGAACGATCCGGCAAAAAGTTATTTTTGGAGCGCAGGCGTCCTCGCCTGCAACTACAT